>NZ_DKJF01000102.1:0-78815 GCF_002454615.1 Pseudomonas sp. UBA6699 | reverse complement strand
GTTTAGCTTCAAACACTTGACTCGCCGCGATCTCTCGTAGCGGGAGGCGAATCATACAGCGTTTAGAAGCGCTGTCAACCATCATCTCAACCGCATTCGATCATTCGATCGTAGCCCTTACAGCGCCTTCCGAATCGATTAACTCATTGAATTTCAAGGAGTTTGTCGTTCCGTTGTCGCTGGAAGTGGGGCGCATTATAAGGGGATTCGAGAGGGCGTCAACCTTTAATTTCAAGAAAACCCTAAAAAGCAAAACGGGGAGGCCTACCGGCCTCCCCGCTCCCCCTCACCCCTTACAAGCTTGGGAACGCAAACTGCGATGCTTCATGGCTGGCCCGCTGCGGCCAACGCTGGGTAATTGCCTTGCGACGGGTATAGAAGCGCACCCCGTCCGGCCCGTACGCATGCAGGTCACCGAACAACGAACGTTTCCAGCCACCAAAGCTGTGATACGCCACCGGCACCGGCAGCGGAACGTTGACCCCCACCATGCCCACTTCGATTTCGTCGCAGAACAAACGCGCGGCCTCACCGTCACGGGTGAAGATGCACGTGCCGTTGCCATATTCATGATCGTTGATCAGTTGCATGGCCTGTTCCAGGCTGTTGACCCGCACGACGCACAATACCGGGCCGAAAATCTCTTCTTTATAGATACGCATCTCTGGCGTGACCTTGTCGAACAAGGTACCGCCCACGAAGTAGCCATCTTCATTCCCGGCCACTCGGAAGCCACGGCCATCCACCACCAGCTCGGCCCCCGCTGCAACGCCCTCATCGATGTAGCCCACCACCTTGTCACGCGCAGCGGCAGTGACCAATGGCCCCATGTCCAGACCGCACGAGGTGCCTGCACCGATCTTCAAGGCTTTGATCTGCGGTTGCAGCTTGGCGATCAGCGCATCAGCCACCTGGTCACCCACGCACACCGCCACCGAAATGGCCATGCAGCGCTCGCCACACGAACCGTAGGCCGCCCCCATCAGTGCGCTGACCGCGTTATCCAGGTCGGCGTCCGGCATCAGTACCGCATGGTTCTTGGCACCACCCAGGGCTTGCACACGCTTGCCGCGCTTGGTGCCCTCGGCATAGATGTACTCGGCAATCGGCGTAGAGCCCACAAAACTGAGCGCTTTTACTTCCGGCGCTTCGATCAACGCATCCACCGCTTCCTTGTCACCGTGCACCACGTTGAGGATGCCCTTCGGCAGACCGGCCTCCAGCAGCAACTGGGCGATGAACAGGGTTGAGCTAGGGTCACGTTCGGACGGCTTGAGAATGAAGGCGTTACCACAGGCAATCGCCAGCGGGTACATCCACAGCGGCACCATGGCCGGGAAGTTGAACGGCGTAATACCGGCAACCACACCCAAAGGCTGGAAATCAGACCAGGCATCGATGTTCGGGCCCACGTTGCGGCTGTACTCGCCTTTGAGCACCTCAGGCGCGGCGCAGGCAAACTCGACGTTCTCGATACCACGCTTCAGTTCGCCAGCGGCGTCTTCCAGCGTCTTGCCATGCTCTTCGCTGATCATTTGCGAAATGCGCGCTTCATTCTGCTCCAGCAGTTGCTTGAAGCGGAACATCACCTGAGCCCGCTTGGCCGGTGGCGTATTGCGCCAAGCTGGGAACGCCGCCTTGGCCGAATCGATTGCTTCCTGCACGGTCGCGCGGCTGGCCAGCTCGACTTTGCGCACGGCCTGGCCGGTGGATGGGTTGAAGACATCGGCGGTGCGCTCACCCTTGGTAACCAGCTCGCCGTGAATCAGGTGCTGAACAATGCTCATGCAAAACTCCAGATGAAGAAGGTAGAGGCCGGCGCGCGTCTGCGCACGCGCCGCGCAGCAAAATCAGAAAGATCAGTCGATCAGGTTCAGGGTTTCGCCGACAGCGTCGAACAGGCGGTCCAGTTCATGCGGCTGGGTGTTGAAGGTTGGACCGAACTGCAAGGTGTCGCCACCAAAGCGTACATAGAAGCCCGCGCGCCACAGTTTCATCGCCGCTTCGTAAGGGCGAACAATGGCGTCACCGTCACGGGCGGCGATCTGGATCGCGCCAGCCAGGCCATAGTTACGGATATCGACGACGTTCTTGGTGCCCTTCACGCCGTGCAGCAGCTTTTCGAAGTGCGGTGCCAGCTCGGCGGAGGCCTGCACCAGGTTTTCCTTCTGCAGCAGGTCCAAGGCAGCGATACCTGCGGCACAGGCCACCGGGTGGGCCGAGTAGGTATAACCGTGCGGGAACTCCACGGCGTACTCTGGCGTTGGCTGGTCCATGAAGGTCTGGTAGATCTCGCTGCTGGCAATCACCGCGCCCATCGGAATGGCGCCGTTGGTCACCTGCTTGGCGATGCACATCAGGTCCGGGGTTACGCCAAAGGCCTGCGAGCCGGTCATGGCGCCCATGCGGCCGAAGCCGGTAATCACTTCGTCGAAGATCAGCAGAATGTTGTGCTGGGTGCAGATTTCACGCAGGCGCTTGAGGTAACCCTTCGGCGGCGGCAGCACACCGGCGGAACCGGCCATGGGCTCGACGATCACCGCGGCGATATTGGACGCGTCGTGCAGCTCGATCAGTTTGAGCATTTCTTCGGCAAGGGCGATGCCACCCTCTTCGGGCATGCCTTTGGAGAACGCGTTCACCGGCAATACGGTATGAGGCAGGTGGTCGACATCCAGCAGTTGGCCGAACATCTTGCGGTTGCCATTGACCCCACCCAGGCTGGTGCCGGCGATGTTCACGCCGTGGTAGCCACGGGCACGGCCGATGATCTTGGTCTTGGTCGCCTGGCCTTTCAGGCGCCAGTAGGCCCGCACCATCTTCAGCGCCGTGTCGGCGCACTCGGAGCCCGAGTTGGTATAGAAGACGTGGTTCAGGTTACCTGGCACCAGGTCGGCGATCTTTTCCGCCAGCTGGAACGACAATGGGTGGCCGAACTGGAACGCCGGGGAGTAATCGAGCGTGCCCAACTGGCGGGTCACCGCGTCGGTGATTTCCTTGCGGGTGTGCCCGGCGCCGCAGGTCCACAGGCCGGAAAGCGCGTCAAAGATCCTGCGCCCCTGGTCATCGACCAGGTGGTTGCCATCGGCCGCCACGATCAGGCGCGGGTCGCGCTGGAAGTTGCGGTTGGCCGTGTACGGCATCCAGTGGGCGTCAAGCTTGAGCTGGCTGGCGATACCCACGGGGGCGGTTTCAGGCATGTTCATCGGCGGTTCCTCGAAAGACGATCAGGCAACGATGGAGGTGGTTGCAGCTAAGTTGGCACGCGGATAGAGTCTGAAAAAGCCTACATTTCTAATCTTCACACAGGCCGCTACTAAACTAATGAGCCGACGCCCCGATCCACTTGCGCAGGTCAGCGACTTCGACATCCGCCTGCTGAAGATCTACCGCAGCGTAGTCGAATGCGGTGGTTTTTCGGCCGCCGAGAACGTGCTGGGCATCGGCCGCTCGGCCATCAGCCAGCAAATGAACGACCTCGAGCAACGCCTGGGGCTGCGCCTGTGCCAGCGCGGCCGCGCCGGTTTCTCGCTGACCGAGGAAGGCCGCGAGGTCTATCATTCGGCCCTGCAACTGCTCAGCGCACTGGAAAGCTTCCGTACCGAGGTCAATGGACTGCACCAGCATCTGCGCGGCGAGCTGAACATCGGCCTGACCGATAACCTGGTCACCCTGCCGCACATGCGCATCACCCATGCCCTGGCCGAACTCAAGGACCGTGGCCCCGATGTGCGCATCCAGATCCGCATGATCGCGCCCAGCCAGGTCGAACACGGCGTGCTCGACGGCAGCCTGCATGTAGGCGTGGTGCCACAGACCAGCCCGCTTTCGGGCCTGGAATATCAACCGTTGTACAGCGAGCGTTCCTTGCTGTACTGCGCGGTCGGTCACCCGCTGTTCTATGCCGACGACCAGCAGATCGACGACGAGCGCCTCAACAGCCAGGAAGCCATCACCCCCACGTTCCGCCTGCCGGCCGAAATCCAGGCGCATTACCAGGCGCTGCACTGCACGGCCAGTGCTTCGGACCGGGAGGGCATGGCGTTTCTCATCCTTACCGGGCGCTACATCGGTTACCTGCCCGACCACTACGCCACGTTCTGGGTCCAGCAGGGCCGCTTGCGGGCACTCAAACCGCGCGAGCGCTTCTACGACCTGAGCCTGAGCTGGGTGACACGCAAAGGCAGGCGACCCAACCTGGTCCTGGAAAGCTTTCTCGACAGCCTGGCTGCGACACGCTGATGCCTGTCTCTGCCGCAAACGCTTGTCACCTTGGCACAGGCAGGTAATCTTGTCCGACAGCCGCAGCCACTGACCCGTACGGAATCGTCCATGACCCTAGAAGTCCCTGCGCATCGCCTATCCGCCTCGGGCAAGCCCGCGGGCCGCATCCGCCAGAAGAACGAACAGGCCATTATCCAGGCCGCCGAAGACGAGTTTGCCCGCCATGGCTTCAAGGGCACCAGCATGAACACCATTGCGCTGAAGGCAGGCTTGCCCAAGGCCAACCTGCATTATTACTTCACCAACAAGCTGGGCCTCTACATTGCCGTGCTCAGCAACATCATCGAGCTGTGGGACAGCACCTTCAACGCCCTGAGCGTCGAGGACGACCCCGGTGCAGCACTGAGCCAGTACATTCGCACCAAGATGGAGTTCTCGCGGCGCAACCCCCAGGCATCGCGTATTTTCGCCATGGAAGTGATCAGCGGCGGCACCTGCCTGACCGAGTACTTCAGTGCCGACTACCGCGAATGGTTCCGTGGCCGCGCCGCCGTATTCGAGGCGTGGATGGATGCCGGCAAGATGGACCGGGTAGACCCCGTGCATCTGATATTCCTGCTATGGGGCAGCACCCAGCACTATGCCGATTTCGCCACCCAGATCTGCCAGGTTACCGGCCGTAGCCGCCTGACCAAGCAAGACATGGAAGAAGCGAGCAACAACCTTATCCACATCATTCTCAAGGGCTGCGGCATCAAGCCGGCTGCCTGACCCACATTTATGCCCTCTACCCTGCTCGACCTCTGCGAATACCGCGAGGAAATCCGTAAAAGCCGCTTCATCACCCTGGCCGGGCCGATCACCAGTGCCGCCGAAGCGATGAGCTTCATCGAACGCCACAGCGACCTGGCCGCCACCCATAACTGCTGGGCCTGGAAGCTCGGCGCGCAGTACCGCAGCAGCGACGACGGCGAACCCGGTGGCACTGCCGGGCGGCCCATCCTGGCCGCGATCGAGGCGCAGGACTGCGATCAGGTCGTGGTCCTGGTGATTCGCTGGTACGGTGGTATCCAGCTGGGTACGGGCGGCCTGGCCAGGGCCTACGGTGGGGGCGCCAACAAATGCCTGCAACAGGCCCCCAAGCGGCTGCTGGTGCAGCGCAGCGAGTTCGCCTGCAGTTGCAGCTTCAGCGAACTGGCACTGGTAAAACTGCGCCTGGCCGAGGTCGATGGGCTGGTGCTCGACGAGCAGTTCACAGCCAATGGCGTGGACCTGTTGATCGCTCTGGGTGAAGCCCACCTCGCAGCGTTGCAGCAGCAACTGGCCGACCTTAGCCGCGGGCGTATACTGCTGCAAGCGCGCTGAATCTGCCCACAACTGCTGTGGGCGTGCCTGTGGATAAGCTTGGGGCATCATGCTGCAAGCCAGAGCAGGCATGGCCTGTAGCGCTTTGATCATTATTTGATCGGCACTATCGGCAGGTTCAAGGCATTGAATGAATTCAGGTTATCCCCAGCCTCACACCCGCCACAACCGGCAGGGTCAGCCCGTGTTTCACACATTAACTGTGGAGCAGCCTGTGGATAACCCGTGCGCCACCGTGCAAAGCCCCCAGCGGCACGGGGTTTACCGCTGCTGCACATTTTTTAACCACCTCCATCCGAAAAACCAACAAGGAGCGCCCCATGGCTGACGCAAAGCACGCACTTATCATCGGCGCCTCGCGCGGGCTCGGCCTGGGCCTGGTGCAACGCCTGCAGGAAGACGGCTGGAGCATTACCGCCACCGTCCGCAACCCTCAGCAGCCCGGAGCCCTGGCAGCTGTGCCTGGTGTGCACATCGAGCAACTGGAAATGAACGACACCGCCCAGCTCGATGGCCTGAAGCAACGCCTGCAAGGCCAGGTATTCGACCTGGTATTCGTCAACGCCGGGGTCATGGGCCCACTGCCGCAAGACCTTGAAAGCGTGCACAAAGACGCCATCGGCGACCTGTTCATGACCAATGCCGTGGCCCCGATTCGCGTCGCCCGCCGTCTGGTCGGCCAAGTTCGCAACGGCAGTGGCGTGCTGGCCTTCATGAGTTCGGTCCTGGGCAGCGTCACTGTCCCCGACGGCGGCGAACTCTGCTTGTACAAAGCCAGCAAGGCGGCGTTGAATTCGATGATCAACAGCTTCGTCGTCGAACAACAACGCCCCGACCTGTGCGTTCTGGCCATGCACCCTGGCTGGGTGAAGACCGACATGGGTGGCGAGCACGCAGAGATCGACGTGCTCACCAGCACCCGCGGCATGCTTGAACAAATCAAGGCGCAAAGCGGTACAGGCGGCCTGCGCTTCATCAATTACAAAGGCGAAACCCTGACCTGGTGATTCATCAGGTCGCAGCCCGGCCGGGCGCAATACCCGGCCAGCCCCTGTAGAATGCCGGCAACCGTACCTGATCGAGATATGCCCTTATGTATGACTGGTTGAACGCCCTGCCCAAGGCGGAGCTGCACCTGCACCTCGAAGGCTCGCTGGAGCCTGAGCTGCTGTTCGCCCTGGCCGAGCGCAACAAGATCGCCCTGCCATGGGCCGATGTGGAAACCCTGCGCGGGGCCTATGCCTTCAACAACCTCCAGGAGTTCCTGGACCTGTATTACCAGGGCGCCGATGTATTGCGCACAGAGCAGGACTTCTATGACCTGACCTGGGCCTACCTGCAGCGCTGCAAGGCGCAGAACGTGATCCATACCGAGCCGTTCTACGACCCGCAAACCCACACCGACCGGGGTATCCCCTTTGAAGTGGTGCTCAACGGTATCAACCAGGCGCTCAAGGATGGCCGCGAGCAGTTGGGCATCAGCAGTGGCCTTATCCTGAGCTTCCTGCGCCACCTGAGTGAAGAGGAGGCGCAAAAAACCCTCGACCAGGCGCTGCCCTTCCGCGATGCGTTCATTGCCGTTGGCCTGGACAGCTCGGAAATGGGCCACCCACCCAGCAAGTTCCAGCGTGTATTCGACCGCGCGCGGAGCGAAGGCCTGGTTGCCGTCGCCCACGCTGGCGAAGAAGGCCCGCCCGAGTACATCTGGGAGGCGCTGGACCTGCTGCAGATCAAGCGAATCGACCACGGCGTACGCGCCATCGAAGACGAGCGGCTGATGCAGCGCATCATCGACGAACAGATCCCGTTGACCGTGTGCCCGCTGTCCAACATCAAGCTCTGCGTGTTCGACCACATGAGCCAGCACAACATCCTCGACATGCTCGAGCGTGGCGTGAAAGTCACGGTGAACTCGGACGACCCGGCGTACTTCGGCGGCTACGTCACGGAAAACTTCCACGCCCTGCACACTCACCTGGGCATGACCGAAGACCAGGCCCGCCGCCTGGCCCAGAACAGCCTGGACGCCAGGCTTGCCTGACGCGCGGCTCAACCCACCTGCAAGGTGGCAACGCGGGCTATGCGGTTGATCTGCTGGATGCCCAGCGCCGAGATATGCAATGCCCGCGTGTCCTCGGCCTCGCGCATCCAGCCAGATTGCAGGAACAGCCTGAACAGGGCCTGGCCCAACACGCCCCCCAGGTGCGGCGCCTGGTCGTTCCACTCGGTACAGCGGCAGATCACGCAGCCGCGCTGCTGGTGCGGCGCCAAGGCATCGATGTACACCCCTACCAGGGCCAGCTGCGCCCGCCCTTCATCGCTGACCATCAACAGGCGGCCACTGCCTTCCAGCCAGCCCGCGACCACCATGCGGTGGTATAGCTCACTGGCCAGCTCGCCCCCCAGGTGATCCCCACAGCGACGCGCCCGGCGCAGCGACATGGGCAGCGGTGACATCGGCGCCTTGGCCCGCTCCCCCCTGGCGCTTTCCAGTTGCACGCTGGCCAGCGCCTCTACCGCCGCCCCGACCTGCGGGGTAGCCAGGCGAAAATAGCGTTTGCGGCCACGGGCTTCATGCCTCAGCAGCCCAGCCGATGACAGCAACGACAAGTGCGCGCAAGCCGACGACGAGGTCAGGCCGGTCATCATCGCAAGCTCGTTGGCCAGGCGCGGCGTACCGTCGATCAATGCCCACAACATGGCACTGCGCTTGGGGTCTGCCATCAGGCTGGCGATCTGGCTGATACTGCTGACTGCGTTCATGTCCCTGTAACTCCCTGCAAGTTCACTGTGTGGATGCGATGGCCAACCCTGGCAGGGAAGCACCTCTCGCTGGCACTGGCCTGGATCGCCAGTATAAGCCGCAGAAATGCCCAATCTGGCAGCCCCACACCGCCCAGTCCTCGTAAAAAAGCCACTGGGTATACCTACCCATTGCAAGGCGGGAACAGGACCGACGCGACCGGCGAAAACCCTGCGCGTAGGCGTTTTCGGCCCGTTGAGACAGGGGGCTTGTTAACTCAGCAGGAAAAAAACCTTCGGCACGTTCGGACGTAGCCGACAGCCAGGTACTACAAGTAGCGCAAACTAAAGCGAACGTTTCCCGGCCTTGCAGGCATTGCAGCGCAACCGGCAAACACACAATCAGGCACCGCCAGTCAGGACACTGACCCAGCGCATGGCAGACGAGAACAGCAGCGCTAAACTGATGCCGCTCCCTTCTGGAGGTAAGCCGCGATGAAAATTGTCGTCAGCGCTTCACGCCGAAACCCCGCCTGCCCCTGGCAGGTCCAGCTCGATCAGCATGTGGTCGGGTTCCGCAGCGAGGCCGAGGCACGGGCCTTTGTCGCCACGCTGGAAACCCGCCTGCGCGCCCCGCACCCGCTCAAGTGCGAACCCTGGCCTGCAAACGGCGGGTCAGTACCGCGGCACTGACTGCCAATACACCGCAAAGGCAGATCACCAGGGCCATCGGCACGGCACTGCCATCGTGCAGCAGCCCCACCAGCGCCGCTGCGCCCGCCGCCACGCTGAACTGGACACAGCCCATCAGCGCCGAGGCACTGCCGGCACGCGCGCCCTGGCCGCTCATGGCGCAAGCCGAGGCATTGGGGATGATGCAACCGAGGCTGGCAATGCAGATGAACAACGGCACCAGCAGCGGCCACAACGCGGTCGGCCGCAACGCCGCCACCCCGAGCAGCGCCAGCCCGGCCCCCAGGTACAGCCACACGGCACGGGCCAGCAGGAAGGCCGGCCCACGCTTGGCCAGCAAGCGGGCGTTCACCTGCGCCACCAGGATAAAGCCCGCTGCGTTGGCACCAAACAGCCAGCCATAGTGCTCGGCTGGCACGCCGTACAGCTTGATGAACACGAAAGGTGAGCCGGCGATGTAGGCGAACATGCCGGCAATGGCGATACCGCCCGTCACCGCATGGCCGAGGAACACCCGGTCTGCCAGCAGGCGCAGGTACTGGCGCAAAGCGCCGGACAAGGGCTGGCGCGGCATGTCCTCAGGCATGCTCTCCGGCAACCCCAGGCTTACCGCCAACAGGCAAGCGGCACTGAACAGGCCCAGGGTAAGGAAAATCGATTGCCAGCCGGCCACATTCACCAGCACCCCACCCAGCATCGGCGCCAGGATCGGGGCCAGGCCCATGACCAGCATCAACTGCGAGAACACCTTGGCCGAGGCGACCGGGTCGCACTTGTCGCTGACGATGGCCCGCGACAGCACCATGCCCGCACAACCGCCAAGGGCCTGGACGAAGCGTGCCAGCACCAGGGTGTCGAGGTTGGGGGCATAGGCACAGGCCAGCGACGCCAGGGTGAACACGGTCACGCCAAACATCAGCGGTTTGCGCCGGCCAAAACGGTCAGCCACTGGGCCGTAAGCCAACTGGCCGATGGACAAGCCAAGGAAATAGGCGGCCAATGTGGCCTGGACGTGTTTTTCGTCGGTGGCGAACGCCTGCGCCATGGCCGGGAAGGCCGGCAGGTAGAAGTCGATCGCCAAGGGCCCGAACGCACTGAGTGCGCCCAGGATGAGCACCATTCGCAGGTTCATCAGGAATCCATAGCAGGCTAAGCAAGTAGATGATTCTACCTGCTGTCGCCCCTAGGAATGTGAAAACATTTGCAACAAACCTAGGCCCTGTCGCGATGGGCCGCACAGCGGCACCACCGTCAAAGCCTCAACCCAAAACCCGGGTCGACACCTGTTACCCCACCTCAGCCTGATACCCTTCCTCGCGGATGGCCGACAGAACCTGCTCCTGCACCAACTCACTCTGCACCCGCACCTGCTTGGCCGCCAGGTCGACTTCTACCTTGGCGGACGCATCCAGCTGCTGCACTGCCCGCGTCACGGCCTTTACACAGTGGCCACAGGTCATGCCTTGTACATTGAACACTTGCATAGGGTTGCCTCCTTCAGGTTTTCCACGAGTTTCAAGCTTGCCATCAGGGCAAGGTCAAGTGCCGTGTGGAACAGCTGGGGTGGAAATCCGCACGCGCGTCGGCCAAGCTGCGCCTTTGACGATCAGCCAAGCAGGAGATTTTTCATGTTCAGGGCAGCATTGGGCGTCGTCGGGTTGGTCAGCGCACTGGCTGTGGTGCCACCGGCCAGCGCAGAGGACAACTCGGCCTACAGCGTACTGATCATTTCCCGGGAGCGCCTGGAAGTGGCTACCAGCTGTGAAATCGGGGTGTACCTCAATGATCAGCTTTCCGGGCGGGTGTTTCAGGAGCAGTCCACCTCGTTCAACCTGCCGCCTGGCCCGGTCGATGTGCGCCTGCGCCGGTTGCCTGGGCAAACCCCGGGTTGCGCGCCAGGCATCGAGGACCAACGCAGCACACGTTTGAACCTGCAGGCGGGCCAGATCAACAAATATCGCATCACCATGGGTCGATATGGGCTGGAATTGAAGCGCGCCGATCTAGGCTATTGACCTTCCCCGCATGGCAAGGTTGATGCTGGAGCCCTGTCCAAGGAGGAGAGCCATGCCCGCATCCACCACCTATGACCTGCCGATCTCCGGCATGACCTGTGCCAGCTGTGCTGGCCGGGTCGAGCGCGCATTGCGCAAGGTCAGCGGCGCTGAACACGTCAGCGTCAACCTCACCACTGAAAAAGCCCGTGTCCAGGCCCCGGCCGACCGCCTGCCAGCCTTGGTCGATGCGGTACGCGAAGCCGGCTACGGCGTGCCCACGCGCACGCTGGAACTGCAGATCGGCGGCATGACCTGCGCCAGTTGCGTGGGCCGCGTGGAGCGGGCCCTTGGCAAAGTGCCCGGGGTGGAGCGGGTGAGTGTCAACCTGGCCAATGAACGTGCCCACCTTGAAGTGCTGGCCGCCCTCGATGACAACCTGCTGATCGAAACGGTACACAAGGCCGGCTACAGCGCCAGTGTGCCGCAAGCCGCCAAAGACGAGCAGGCCGCCGCCCAGCGCCGCCTGCGTAACGAACGCCTGGCAGTGGCAGCAGCATTGCTGCTGGCGCTGCCATTGGTGCTGCCCATGCTGGTACAGCCATTCGGCCTGCACTGGATGCTGCCCGCCTGGGCGCAATTCCTGCTGGCCACCCCTGTGCAGTTCATTCTCGGCGCCCGCTTTTATATCGCCGCCTGGAAAGCCGTGCGTGCCGGCGCCGGCAACATGGACCTGCTGGTTGCCCTGGGGACCAGCGCCGGTTACGGCCTGAGCCTCTACGAATGGGCCCAGGCCCCCGCCGGCATGGCCCCGCACCTGTACTTCGAGGCCTCGGCGGTGGTAATCGCCCTGGTGCTGCTGGGCAAGTACCTGGAAAGCCGTGCCAAACGCCAGACCGCCAGCGCCATTCGCGCGCTCGAGGCACTGCGCCCGGAGCGCGCAGTGCGCGTGGTTGGCGACCGGGAAGAAGATGTGGCGATCGCCCAGCTGCGCCTGGGCGACCTGGTGCTGGTCAAGCCCGGCGAGCGCTTTCCGGTCGATGGCGTGGTCGAGGATGGCAGCAGCCATGCCGATGAAGCCCTGATCAGCGGCGAGAGCCTGCCAGTGCCCAAACAACCCGGCGACAGCGTCACCGGTGGCGCCATCAATGGCGAAGGCCGGTTGCTGGTACGTACCGAAGCCCTGGGCACCGAGACCGTGCTGGCGCGCATCATCCGCCTGGTGGAAGACGCGCAGGCCGCCAAGGCGCCGATCCAGAAGCTGGTCGACCGGGTCAGCCAGGTATTCGTCCCCGCCGTGCTGGTACTGGCGCTGCTGACCCTGCTCGGCTGGTGGCTGGCTGGCGCGGCGCTGGAAACCGCCCTGATCAACGCCGTGGCCGTGCTGGTCATCGCCTGCCCTTGCGCCCTTGGCCTGGCCACACCCGCAGCGATCATGGCCGGTACCGGCGTCGCCGCCCGCCACGGCATCCTCATCAAGGATGCTGAGGCGCTGGAGCGCGCGCATGCGGTGAACCGTGTGGTGTTCGACAAGACCGGTACCCTGACCTCGGGCAGCCCGCGGGTAGTCCACAGCAAGGCCCTGGTCGGCGACAGCGCCAGCCTGCATCGCCTGGCCGGCGCCCTGCAACGGGGGAGTGAACACCCGTTGGCCAAGGCGGTGCTGCAGGCCTGCACCGAGCAAGGCCTGCAGGTACCCAGCGTCAGCGACAGCCAGTCGCTCACCGGGCGCGGCATTGCCGGGCGTGTCGAAGGCCGTGAGCTGGCACTGGGCAACCGCCGCCTGCTCGATGAAAGCGGGCTGCAGCCCGGCGGCCTGGCCGACAAGGCACACGCCTGGGAAGCCGAGGGGCGTACCCTGTCGTGGCTGATCGAACGCGGTCAGCAAACACAGGTGCTGGGCCTGTTCGCCTTTGGTGACAGCCTCAAGCCCGGGGCCGCCGAGGCCATCGACACCCTGCATGCGCAGCACATCAGCAGCCATCTGCTGACTGGCGATAACCGGGGTAGCGCCAAGGTGGTCGCCGAAGCCTTGGGCATCGACGATGTGCACGCAGAAGTGCTGCCGGCCGACAAGGCCGCAACTGTGGCGGCCCTCAAGCAGGCTGGCGTGGTCGCCATGGTCGGCGACGGCATAAACGACGCGCCGGCGTTGGCCGCCGCCGACATCGGCATCGCCATGGGGGGTGGCACCGACGTGGCGATGCAGGCAGCCGGCATCACCTTGATGCGCGGCGACCCGCGGCTGGTGCCCGCTGCCCTGGAAATCAGCCGCAAGACCTACGCCAAGATCCGCCAGAACCTGTTCTGGGCATTCATCTACAACCTGATCGGTATCCCGCTGGCTGCACTGGGCTACCTCAACCCGGTACTGGCGGGCGCCGCCATGGCCTTGTCCAGCGTCAGCGTGGTCAGCAACGCGCTGTGGCTGAAAGCCTGGAAACCCGCCCGCGCCCCCCAGGAGGCAAAATGAACATTGGCCAGGCCGCCCGCCGCAGCGGGCTCAGCACCAAGATGATCCGTTACTACGAATCCATCGGCCTGCTCAAGCCGGCCACGCGCAGCGACAATGGCTACCGCCTGTACCGGGACGAGGACTTGCACAGCCTGGCGTTCATCAAGCGCTCCCGCGACCTGGGGTTTTCCCTGGAAGAAGTGGGCAAGCTGCTGACGCTGTGGCAAGACCGCCAGCGGGCCAGCGCCGATGTGAAGGCATTGGCGATGCAGCATATCGATGAACTGAACCGGCGCATCGAGGAACTGGTCAGCCTGCGCAACACCCTTGGCGAGCTGGTATCCCACTGCCAAGGGGACGACCGCCCGGACTGCCCGATCCTCAGCGACCTGGCCAATGGCACCGCTGGCAACTGCTGCCACTAGCGCTTGGTATGCCAAAAGCGTCCATACACGACCGAATAGTCACCAATCACGACTTTATCCAATAAATACGGGCGCTTCGGCTACATAAAACCCGGCTGCTGCCGATGCACTGGTTACCTGCCTCGTGTGTCGACTACAACAATTCCGGGAGCGTCGATGAGCATCAAACAGAAACTGACCTGGGCATTCGCGGTCATCGCCGGTTTGCCCATCGTGCTGGTGGCCACCCTGGTGGTCCTTAACCTGCGTGGCGAAGCCCGCGATGGATTCCTTGACGGCAGCAGCCGGGAAATCCGCCAGGTCAGCAACGCGATGAACATCTTCTTCCAGGGCATCAACCAGAACGTCGAGTACCTGGCCGCGCAACCGATGGTGGCCGCCACAGGCAGCAACCTGAACAAGTTCCTGAGTGCCAACCCGTCCTACGAGCTGGGCGATCAGGACAAGCAAGTGCTGGACTTCTTCACCCGCCTGGCAGATTCGCACCCCAACTATGCCTACGTGTCCTACGGCGTCAATGACGGCGGTTACATCGGCTGGCCAGCCGGGCAGAAGTTCGTCAACTACGACCCACGCACACGGCCGTGGTACCAATTGGCCATGGCCAACCCGGGCAAGACCGTGCGCACCGGCGCCTATTACTGGGCTGCCGATGACGCGGTGCTCATCAGTACCGTGCGCACGGTAGCCAACCAGTTGGGCAACGCCGGCGGTGTGGTCAACATCGACGTTTCGCTCAAAGGCCTGACCGAGATCGTCAAGCAGATCAAGCTGGGCGAGAGCGGCTTCCTGATGCTGGTGGAAAGCAATGGCAACGTGATGGTCGACCCACGCGACGCCAGCCACAACTTCAAGCAACTGGCCAGTTTTGGCGACGGCTATGCCGAGTTGGCCAAGGCCGGCAAGGGCCTGGTCGAAGTCGAGCTCAATGGTGTGCGCTACATGGCCAACGTCTACCCCGACGAGCGCCTGGGCTGGACCTTCATCGGCCTGATCGAGCAAGGCGAAGTGATGCAGACCACTACCCGCCTGACCTGGCTGATCGGCGTGGTCGCCTTGGTCCTGGCCGCCCTGTTCGCCGTGGTCGGCGCCGCCTTCGCCAAACTGATCGTGCGCCCGATCAACAGCGTCACCAACGGGCTGGAAGACATTGCCCAGGGTGAGGGCGACCTGACCCGCAGCCTGGAAATTCGAGGCCGCGACGAAACCGCCCAGCTGGCCAACTGGTTCAACCAGTTCCTCGGTGCCATTCGCAGCCTGATCCAGCATATCGGTGCGGCGGCCAGCAAGATCCTCAGCACCTCGCACAGCTCGACCCAGGTGTCCAGCAACATGGCCGAAGCGGCCGGCCGCCAGCGCGAGGCCGTGGACATGGTGTCCACCGCCTTCCACGAGATGGTTGCCACCGCCAACGAAGTGGCGCGCTCGTGCAGCCAGGCGGCCCAGTCTGCGGACAGCGGCCAGCAACAGGCCCGTGAAGGTCAGCAGCAGATCGATGCGGCGGTCCACAGCGTTGACCGCCTGAGCCAGGAAATCGAGCAGTCGGCGCAGTCGATCCAGCAACTGGAGCGTGACAGCAATGCCATCCAGTCGATCCTCGGCACCATTCGCTCGATTGCCGAGCAGACCAACCTGCTGGCCCTGAACGCCGCCATCGAGGCCGCGCGGGCCGGCGAGCAAGGCCGTGGCTTTGCCGTGGTAGCCGATGAAGTGCGGGCGCTGGCCAAGCGCACGGCCGACTCCACCGCAGAAATCGACGGTTTGCTGGGCAACCTGGCCAACCGCACCTCCGAGGTGGCTGCACAGATGCACGCCAGCCTGGAAGTTTCGCAGCAGTCGGTCAGCCGTATCGGCCTGGCCCGCGACAGTTTCGGGCAGATCCGCGAGTCGGTGGACGTGATCCGTGACATGAACACGCAGATTGCAACCGCAGCCGAGGAACAGCACCAGGTAGCCGAAGATATCAACCGCCACATCAGCCAGATTCATGGGGATGCGCAGTTGGTGGCCGAGTTGGCCCAGGCAGCACGCCAGGATTCGGAAAGCCTGGCCGGGTTGTCCAATGAACTGGACGTACTGGTGCGCAGGTTCCGCACCTGACAAGGCGCCGGTGCAGGCCGCCCCGTACCGGGGCGGCTTCAGCTACACATAGGCCAGCACCGGCAACCCCTGGTCAGAGCCTCAACTCCCCCGGCGTTGCCCCAAACAGCTGCTTGAACGCCGCAATGTACGCGGATGTGGAATCATACCCACAACCCAGCGCCGCCTCGGTCACGCTCTCCCCCGCCTCCAGCAAGGCCAGCGACGACAGCAAGCGCATGCGCTGGCGCCAGTTGCGAAAGCTCAAGCCGGTTTCACGCTGGAACAGGCGCATCAGCGTTTTTTCGGAACACCCCAGTTGCCGCGCCCATTGCTGCAAGGTCTGCGCCTGGTCCGGCGCTGCGATCAAGCCATTGCACAGCGCCAGCAAACCTGGGTGGCGCGGCAACGGCAAGGAAAAGCCGACCTCCGGCAGGGTTCGTAACTGGTCGAGCAGCACCGCCACCAGCCGCGCCTGCGCACTATCGCCCTCAGGGTAATCGGCTGGGTACAGGCAGAACTGCTTGATCAACTCACGCGCCAGCGGCGTCACCTCCAATACCCGACACTGCGGGGCAGCCCAGGGGCAGGCGTCCCGGCGTACATACAGGCTGCGCATTTCGGCCTGCATCGAGGTCACCACCGCATGCTCGGCGTCAGCCGGGATCCACACCCCCCACTGCGGTGGCGCAAAGTAACTGCCTGCGTCGGTGTAAACACCCAGCACGCCGCTGATAGCGTAGGAAAACTGTACCCAGTCGTGCTGGTGGCGTGTGGTCCAGGAACCGGCGCCCAGGCTTTCGGCACGTGCGTACAGTGGCCTGGGCAACTGCTTGAGTTCAGGAATGGGACGGGGCTGTCCGATGATCGGCATGGCGGCTTCTGTTAGTGCTGACCAGACAAGCCTAACAGTTACGGTCGACGCCTGCGGGATATCTGCCACCTGCTTCGCGGGCATGCCTGCCAAACAGACGGCGGTTCTTCACCGCTCGACGATGACCGTGACCCCTTGCCCGCCCGCCGCACAAATGGAAATCAAGCCGCGCCCCTTCCCTGCCGTTGCCAGCAATTTCGCCAGGTTGGCCAGTATTCGCCCGCCGGTCGCGGCAAACGGGTGCCCGGCAGCCAGCGAACTGCCCTTGACGTTGAGCTTGCTGCGGTCGATGGCCCCCAACGGTGCATCCAGCCCCAGCCGCTCACGGCAGTACCCAGCGTCTTCCCAGGCCTTGAGCGTACACAGCACCTGGGCCGCAAAGGCTTCGTGGATTTCGTAGTAGTCAAAGTCCTGCAACGTCAGGCCATTGCGGGCCAGCAAGCGTGGCACTGCATACGCCGGTGCCATCAGCAGCCCCTCGCGGCCAGTGACGAAGTCCACTGCTGCGGTTTCACCATCGACCAGGTAGGCCAGCACCGGTAACCCCTGTTGCGCGGCCCACTCTTCACTGGCCAGCAGCACCAGCGACGCACCATCGGTCAAGGGCGTGGAATTGCCTGCCGTCAACGTACCCTGGCCACTGCGGTCGAAGGCCGGCTTGAGCTTGGCCAACTGCTCCAGTGTCAGGTCCGCGCGCAGGTTGTTGTCGCGCATCAGCGACAGAAATGGTGTCAGCAGGTCATCGTGCCAACCTTCGGCATAGGCAGCCGCCAGCCGCTGGTGGCTGAGCAACGCCAACTCGTCCTGGGCGGCACGGTCAATCTTCCAGGCCTGGGCCATGCGTTCGCAATGCTCGCCCATCGACAACCCGGTGCGCGGCTCGCCGTTGCGTGGCAACTCAGGGCGCAGATGGTGCGGGCGCAACTGCAGAAAAGGCTTGAGCCGTTCGCCCAGGTTTTTGCCACGGTTGGCCTGCAGCAGGATATGACGCAGGCCTTCGTTGACCGCAATCGGCGCATCCGACGTGGTGTCCACGCCACCGGCGATGCCGCTGTCGATCTGCCCCAGCGCAATCTTGTTGGCCACCAGCAGCGCCGCCTCCAGGCCGGTGCCGCAAGCTTGCTGCAGGTCGTAGGCAGGGGTTTGCGGCGAAAGCCGCGAGCCCAGCACACATTCGCGGGTCAGGTTCATGTCGCGCGACTGCTTGAGCACCGCGCCAGCGACCACCTCACCCAAGCGCAGCCCATGCAGGCGATAGCGCTCGATCAGCCCTTCGAGGGCCGCGGTCAGCATCGCCTGGTTGCTGGCGGTGGCGTAGGCCCCATTGGAGCGGGCAAAGGGAATTCGGTTGCCGCCCAAGATCGCGACCCGGCGAAGTGAACGCATATGCCTGTTCCTCCTGAAACAAATTGAACCGTACTGCCTGGGTGTTCTTACCCATGGTCGAACGACCATGCCACAAACTTGGTCCACACTTTCAAGCTTGCCTTTGCGGAGACCTACTCATGAGCGATCGCTACCTCGGTTTTGCCAACTCCAACCTTGGCCGCCGCCTGGTGGATGCCTTGGGCCTGCCACGCCCTGCGCCTCTGGAGCGCTGGCAGGCTGGCCGCCTGCGCCCGGTGGAGGGGGCGCTGGTGTTGGGCGGCGGCCCCCTGGCAGGCCAGGTCGAAGCCTTCGCCGCGCGCCTTACCGATAACGTATACCGTTTCAATGCCGACCACCTGCAGGGCGAGCCTTGGGTCGCTGGCCTGGGGCCGAAAATCAAAGCCGTGGTGTTCGACGCCAGTCACTTGTCCGACAGCGATGAGCTGAAGCAGTTGCGCGAATTTTTCCAGCCGCTGCTGCGCAGCCTGGGCCCGTGCGCCCACGTCGTGCTGCTGGGCCGGCCACCGGAAAGCCTCGACAACCCGCAGGCCAGTATCGCCCAGCGCGCCCTGGAGGGCTTCAGCCGCTCGCTGGCCAAGGAACTGCGCAATGGCGCAACCGCTCAATTGCTGTACGTCGGCCCCGGCGCTGAAGACCAACTGGAAGGTGCCTTGCGCTTCTTCCTCTCGCCCAAGAGCGCGTTCATCTCCGGCCAGGTGCTGCGCCTTGGAGCCTGCGCCAGCCAGGTCGAGGACTGGACCCGCCCGTTGGCTGGCCGCCGTGCACTGGTTACCGGCGCCGCGCGCGGTATCGGTGCGGCCATTGCGCAAACCTTGGCACGTGACGGTGCCGACGTTCTGCTGCTGGATGTGCCACAGGCCAGCCGAGAACTCGATGCGCTCGCTGCCCGGCTTGGCGGCAAGGCCCTGGCGCTGGACATCTGCGCCAGCGATGCCGCCTCACAACTGCTGGCTGCCCTGCCCGACACCATAGACATCGTTGTGCACAATGCTGGCATCACGCGCGACAAGACCCTGGCCAACATGACCCCGGACTATTGGGACGCCGTGCTCGCGGTCAACCTGCAGGCGCCACAGGTGCTGACCCAGGCGCTGTTTGACGGTGGCGCGTTGGGTGAACATGCGCGCATAACCTTGCTAGCCTCGGTCAGCGGCATTGCCGGCAACCGCGGCCAGGCCAACTATGCCGCCAGCAAGGCCGGGCTGATCGGCCTGGCCCAGGCCTGGGCGCCGAGGCTCGCCGAGCGGGGCGCGAGCATCAACGCCGTAGCCCCCGGCTTCATCGAAACCCACATGACCGCAACCATGCCCATGGGCCTGCGCGAAGCCGGGCGACGCTTGAGTTCGCTGGGCCAGGGCGGTCGCCCGCAGGACGTGGCCGAGGCCATTGCCTGGCTCAGCCAGCCGGGCTCGGGGGCGGTCAACGGCCAGGTGCTGCGTGTTTGCGGCCAGGCACTGATGGGGGCCTGACCATGAGCCGACAATGGCACGACCTGCATAGCCCGGCTGCCCGCCCCAGCCTGTACCTGCGTGCCGCCAGCAAGCGCACGATCAGCGGTGAGCACCTGCCCGACGATGGCCTGCGCTGTTTCATCCAGGTTGAGCCGGCCAACCTGGACGCCTATCGGCGGCTTTGCAACTTCCCCGACGATGGCCGCCTGCCGGCTACTTATCCACACGTCATGGCTTTTGCGCTGCAATTGCAGCTGATGACCGCCCGTGACTTTCCCTTCCCGCTGCTGGGGCTGGTGCACCTGCAAAATCGCATCGAAGTGCTGCGGCCACTGGGCGCTATCGAAGGGCTGCGCTTTGCGGTGTATGCGCACAACCTGCAGGCGCATGACAAAGGTGGCACCTTCGACCTGGTCACCGAAGCCGAAGATGGCATCGGCGTGCTCTGGCGTGAAACAAGCCGCATGCTGGTACGTGGGCTGAAGCTGGATGGCCAGGCCGGCGGGCGTGCCGACGACGAACCGCCCTGCTTGCCCGAGGCCACCCGCTGGTATGCCGACAGTGACATCGGTCGGCGTTATGCCAAGGTGTGCGGGGACTACAACCCTATCCACCTGAGTGCGGTGAGTGCACGGTTGTTCGGCTTTCCCACGGCCATTGCCCATGGCATGTGGACAAAGGCCATGGCACTGGCCGCATTGCGCGGGCACCTGCCGCACAGCGGCTATGCCTTTGAGGTGGCTTTCCGCAAGCCGGTCAGGTTGCCCTCCGAAGTGGTGCTCAGTGCCAGCGAGGCGGGGCCTGCAGGGGTGCTGCGGCTGGATGGGCATGGGGGCATACTGCATATGCTCGGCCGCTGGGATCAGCTCTAGAGCTCATTGCCGGGCCCAGGGGCCGCAACGCGGCGGCCCCTTGCTTTGCATCGGGCCAGGGCAGAAGCTATGCAGCATTTGGAGAAACCCGATGAACCTGCAAGAGCTTACCCAACGCCTGCACCAGATCCGTGACAACAACGACTGGCGTGGCTTTCACAGCCCGAAGAACCTGGCCATGGCCGCCAGCGTCGAAATGGCCGAGCTGGTCGAGATTTTCCAGTGGCTGAGCGAAGACGAATCGCGCCAGCTGCCTGCCGACAAATTGGCCCACGCCGGGCAGGAAGTCGGTGACGTGGTGCTCTACCTGCTGCTGTTGTGCAGTGAGCTGGGCCTGGACATGGACCAGGTGGTGCGAGCCAAGCTGGCCGACAGCGAGAGGCGTTTCGCTCGATGAACGACCGTCATTTCGATGAACTGGCCACCCGCTTCGCGGAAAAGATCTACGGCGGCGCCAAGGGCGCGATCCGCCTGGCCGTCTTGCAGGCCGACCTGGCCGAGGCGCTGCCTGATCGCCCGTTGCGTGTTCTGGATATCGGCGCCGGCCTGGGTCACATGGCCTTGTGGCTGGCCGAACGTGGTCACCAGGTGACCCTGGCAGAACCGGCTGCACCCATGCTCGACGGCGCCCGGGCCCGTTTTGCCGAAGCCGGCCAGACGGCCACCTTCGTCCAGGCCCCCTGGCAAGACCTGCTCGGCCAATTGAACGAGCCCTACGACCTGGTGCTGTGCCACGCTGTGCTGGAATGGCTGGCCGAACCCGAGAGCATCCTGCCCGTGCTGCACCAGCTCACCGCCACGGGTGGCTGGTTGTCGCTGGCGTTCTACAACCGCGACGCCCTGGTCTATCGCAACTTGCTCAAAGGCCATTTCCGCAAGCTGCGCAGCAACCGCCTGGAAGGTGAAAAGCAGAGCCTGACGCCACAGAAACCGCTTGATCCACGCGAGCTCAAGGCGCACCTTGAACCCTTGTGGCAGGTGCAAAGTGAAAGCGGTGTGCGGGTGTTCCACGACTACATGCCCAAGGAGTTCCAGGCCAAGGCCGAACTGCTCGACCTGCTGGAGATGGAGCTGGCGTACCGCCGCCACCCTGGGTTCGCCCGGCTCGGGCGCTATCTGCACTGGGTTTGCCGCCCTCGCTGAGCGGCCTGCCGGGAGGAATACATGCCATACCGTCTGTTGTACCTGGCCCTGCTGCCGCTGGCCCTGGCTGGCTGCCAGAGCCCCAATCCGTATGTTGCCAGCAGCCGGCCGTTGCCCCCGGCGCCGGCCCAGGCGGCCGCTATCTTCGATGCCAGCGCCTACCCGGCACCGGCACGGGACTATGGGCGCTACCGCAGCTGGAGCTGGCGTAACGGCCGGTTGCCCAGTGGCTCGGCGGGGGCCGACCCGGCGCCCCTGGCCGATGCCGTTGGTGGTGCCCTCGACCAGCATGGCCTGCGCCCGGCGCGGGGCGGCCCCGGCGACTTGCTGGTAAGCGCCGACATGCGCCTGGAAAGGCGCTTGCGGCAAGTGCGCGATTACGACACCTATGACCCTTACCCCTACGGCAGCGTGGGCTATGGCGGTTACCGCCATGGCTACGGCGGCTATGCCAGCGTGCCAGTGGTGCGGACCTACGAGGTGCAGGTGATGGTGGTGCGCATCGACCTCTACGACGCCCGTACCGGCCAACCGGTATGGAGCGCCAGCGCCGAAAGCGGCAGCGACAAGGACTCGCCACGCGAACGCGAAAACGCCGTGCGCGATGCTGTGCACAAGGCGCTCAGCGGCTATCCTCCCAGTTAATAGCCAACGGAGAACCATCATGTTGCGCCGTCTCGTTCTACTGTCATTCGCGCTGGTATTGTCAGCCTGCTCGAGCACTAACGTTCAGCAGGATTTCGATGCCAGCCGCGACTTTGCCGCCTACCGCAGCTGGGCATGGCAGGAGCCAGGTTTGCAGTACCGCCCGGATGACCCTCGCATCAAGAGCGACCTGACCGAGCAGCGCATTCGTACGGCAGTGGCCGAGCAGCTCGACCAGCGCGGCCTGCGCCCGGTGCAGGGCGGCGCGCGGCCAGACCTGACCGTACGCACCTACCTGATCGTCGAGCAGCGCCAGCAACAGATCACCACCAATTACGGCGGGGGCTGGGGTGGTTATTGGGGCGGGTACTGGGGTGGCCCCATGTACAACGAAACCCGCAGCGTCGATTACAAGGTGGCCACCATTCAGATCGACCTTTTCGATGGCCGTGACGGCAAGCTGGTCTGGCGCGGCAGTGCCGAGCAGATCATGAACAACTACCCACCGGGCCCTGAAGAGCGTAACAGCGCCATTCAGAACACCGTGGCCAAGGTGCTGGGCAATTACCCGCCGGGTAGCCGGAAATAACCTCCAAAAGCAGCCAGGGGCTCAAGCGCAGCCCCCGGTGACAGCTACGACAAAATCCGTTCCGACTACGCCTTTTTCGGTTGCAAGGCCTACTCGTGCGCACGTTCCGGTCTATCTTCAGTCAAGGAAACCTGACTGACCGGGTAGAAGTGTTCAACTTTTAGGAAGGGCGACCTGCCAATGCAAAGCATTGTACTGCTGCTGTGGCTTGCCTTGTGCTCCGAACAGGATGTGCGTCAACGCCAGATCTCCAACCTGCTTACCCTGGGTGTGGCCAGCTGTGCCCTGCTCTGGCTGTTCGCCACTGGCCATAGCTGGATGGGGGCCGATGCCAGCGATGCCGGATGGGCGCTGGCCATCGTCATGCTGTTGACCCTGCCCGGCTATATGTACGGCCACTTCGGCGCCGATGATGTCAAGCTGATGGGCGCCCTGGCCTTGGCCAGCGGCACGCAATACGTGCTTGGCACGTTCATTGGCGCTGGGGTCAGCGTGCTGGTCTGGCTGCTGGCCCGTCGGCGTCTATGGCTGCTGCTCAACCCCAAGATCAAGAAGCGCCTGCAAGCCCTGGCCGAGGAAATGGGCGACAAGCAGGCGTTCGTCCCCTATGTGCTCACCGGCTTTCTGCTGACAGCCGTATGGATCCAATAGCGATGCCTGTGGTCGGACAATGTGTACAGGTTTTGTACAGAATCGCCGTGTGCGACTACTTTTTACATTGCCAGAGCGTCTGGCCCGGGAGCAGGGCCGTATACGAACAGGGAGTTGATCGTGTCCAGACCAGTGAGTGAAGTGAAGGTATTGGTGGTCGACGACCAACCGGTCATTGTCGAGCAGCTATGTGAATACCTTGAAACCGCGGGTTACACCTGCGTACCCGCCTATTCCACCGACGAAGCCATAGAGCGGTATACGTCGGACCCCGCAGTTGGCCTCATCATCTGCGACCTCGAAATGCCCGAACGGGACGGCATCGAGCTGGTGCGCGCCTTGAAGGAGATCGACGGCAGCCAACGCATGTTCGAGGCCATCATGCTGACCGGCCGGGGGGAAAAACAGGACGTGATCCGCGCCCTGCGCGCAGGTTTTGCCGACTATTACCAGAAACCCATGGACCTTGAGGAACTGCTCGAAGGTGTGCGCCAGCAGGAGCAGGCCTTGCTCGAGCGCCAGCGCAACCTCCGCAACCTGGGCGGCTTGAACCAGCGTTTGCAAGACTTGGCCGAGTCTGTGGACGAGCTCTATCAGGAGCTGGAGAAAGCCCGCGGCCAAGGCGCCCACCGGCGTGCCACGGATGGCGAAGAGAGCGAGAGCGAGCTACCCGCAGCGTTCGAGAAACTGTCGCCCCGCCAGTTGGAGGTCGCGCGGCTGGTGAGCAAGGGCAAGACCAATTACCAGATTGCCTGTGAACTGGGGATCACCGAGAACACGGTCAAACTGTACGTGTCGCAGGTGCTGCGGTTGACACATATGCATAACCGTACCCAATTGGCGCTGGCGCTGACGCCCAGCTCATCGCCAGTGCATCAACGCTTCACTACCCACTGAGCGGCGGCCTGTTGTACCCGGGGCGTATTACCGCTCCACATTGCGCTCGGGCACCTACTCACTGACCTGAAACGCCACCCGGGCAGTCTCACCGCTTTCATCCAGGGCGCTGAGTTCGGCCTGGCCAACCTGGGGCAAACGCAGCAGCAGGCTGTCCTGCCCCTGGGTCTCCCCCAGCGGCTGGCCATTGAGGAACCACCAACGCCGGCCGCCGCCTCCCAGGGCCGAAACATGCAACTGCAAAGGCTCGCTGCTGGTGGCCGGCCGCCGCAGATTGTCGCCCGGGCGCACCCCCACGATCGACAGCGGTGGTGCGCTGGCCGGTACCTGTGGCGGGCAGTTTGGGTCGATGGCCGGCAACCGTGCGGCACGCCGCTCCATCCGCGGTAGCCAAGGCTCCAGCGGTGCCGGCCACAGGGCAATATCGCGGGCCGTGGCGCCTGGACAACTCCCATCCACACGCAAGCCATGCGGGTTGACCCACACCGTCTCGCGCAAGCCCAGGCCCAGCGGCTGGTCGGCGGCCTGCAAGGTTGGCGGCGTGGTGCCGTCCAAGGTCCAGGCAAACCGCTGGCGCCGGCAGTTACTGTCCTGCCTGGCCATGGGCTGGCCAAGCGGCCAACAGATCGCGGCCACGCCGACACTGGCGGGCACCGGCAAGACTGGCACGCTGATACCCCGCTGGCTGTCGCGATTGCTCAACAGGTCGTGCACCTGCAACATCAGGGGGGCGGCCGATGCCAGGCCGAACTGCCCGGCTACCGGCGTACCGTCTGGGCGACCGATCCACACACCAATCAAGTAGCGCGGGCCCACGCCAATCGACCAGGCATCGCGAAAGCCATAGCTGGTGCCGGTCTTCCAGGCCAGTTGCGGGCGCTGCACCAGTTCGGCATGCGGGTCGCGGTCGGGGCGTGCCTGGCCGCTGAGAATACGCCGCACGATCCAAGCTGCACCCGGCGACAACAGACGCCGCTCGAGCAGCGGGTCCTGCGGTTGCAGGCGTACCTGCGCGCTATTGCCGCCCCGGGCAAACGCCGCGTAGCCGCCAACCAAGTCTTCCAGGCGGCTGCCGGCGCCGCCCAGGATCAGCGACAGGTTGGGCTCTGCCAAAGGCGGCAGTGCCAGTGGCATACCCGCCATACGCAGTTGCGCGGCAAAGCGCTTGGGGCCGTAGGCTTCCAGCAGCTGCACTGCCGGCAGGTTCAGCGACAGCGCCAACGCCGAGCTGGCCGACACCGGGCCGCTGAAACCCATGGAGAAATTGCCGGGCCGGTAGTCGCCGTAGCGTCGCGGTACATCCTGCAGCAGCGATTCGGAATGGATCAGGCCGTCGTCCAATGCCATGCCGTACAGGAAAGGCTTGAGCGTAGAGCCGGGCGAGCGCAGCGAACGCACCATGTCGACATGGCCAAAGCGGCGCTCGTCGGCCAGGTCGATCGACCCCAGGTAGGCACGCACGGCCATGGTCTGTGCTTCGACCACCAGAATGGCGGCAGAAGTGCGCTCTGGCAGCCGTGCGCGCCAGCCCAGCAGCAAGTCTTCGAGGCGCCGTTGCAAGGCGGCATCGAGCGTGGTGCGGATCAGCGGTGGGCTGTTGGCGCTGTTCAAGCGCCGCGCCAGCAATGGCGCCAGCGCTGGCTCTTGCCGTGGGGCCAGCACCAGCGGTTCTTCGGCCGCTTCACGAATTTGCCGTGCCGGCCACACCTGATACTCCGCCAGGCGCTGCAGTACCTTGTCGCGTGCGCGCTGTGCCCGCTCGGGGTGGCGGTCGGGGCGCAGGCGGCTGGGTGCCTGCGGCAACACCGCCAGCAACGCGGCTTCGGCCGGGGTCAGGTGCCGCGGCGACTTGCCCAGGTAGGCCCAACTGGCTGCGGCCACCCCCTGCAAGGTACCGCCGAACGGCGCGCGGTTCAGGTAGATTTGCAGGATCTCGCGCTTGGACAGGTGCCATTCCAGTTGCAACGTGCGCCACAGCTGGCGCAGTTTGCCAGCCAGGGTGCGGTCGTGCGGGTCGAGCAGGCGGGCCACCTGCATCGACAGCGTGCTGCCGCCCGACACCACTCGCCCACCGCGCAGGTTCAGCCAGGCAGCACGGGCCAGCGCCAGCGGGTTGAACCCGGGGTGGTGATAGAACCAGCGGTCTTCGTAGGTCAACAACGCCTGCAGATACAGCGGTGAAACCTCATCAGGGCTGACCGGGTAACGCCACACGCCATCAGTATCGGCAAACCGCCATAACGGTGTGCCATCCTCGGCCAGCACTACCCGCGCCAGGTCGTCACCCGGCATGGGCAGGGGCAAGATGCGGTCTGCCAGCCACAACAGGCCAGCCAGCAACAGCAGGCCGAGCAGCACGGCGCGCAACAACCTGCCCGCACGGCTGCGTGGCCGCGCTAAGCTTGGCATCGGGAACCGACCTGGCCAGGTAATGGCCAAAGGCTTTGGTACGGCAAACTCGCCGGCTCGTTCATCAGGAAGCAACTATGCATGTAGAAGGTTTTTTCGAGTGGCTGGGCCAGGCACTGGGATCGTTGATTCGCTTCATCGTCGACGCATTGAGCGGGCTGTTCAACCTGCTGGCCAATGCCGGTGGCAATTTCATCGACGGTCTGGCGCGCACCTTGGGCATGGACACCTCGCTGGTCAGCATCCTGGCCCTGATCATCGGCCTGATGCTGCTGTACTCGGCCATCCGCGCATTCATGCGTGCGTCGATCATCCTTGGGATCATCTGGCTGGTGCTGGGGTTGTGGGTAATGAGCTGGGTCATCCACTGAGCCTTCCCGGGGGCCGCCCGGGAAGCCGCACGGCGGTCCGATCGCCAGCAAGCCGGCTGCCACGGTGACCGCAGCGGCATCGAAGCCAGGTGCAGCACCTGGCTTGCCAGCATGAGGCCGGTAACAGCAGCACAAGCCTAGCGGGCTTTTACCGTCATCTCGCCTTGCCCATCACCCACCGCCTGCAGGTTCGGCCGATACATCGACTCAACCTGCGGCGGCGGTATGCGGTAGGTGCCCGGGGTCACCGCCCGCGCCAGGTACAACAGGTGCGTGGTGCCATAACCGTCGAGCTTGAGCGCCGCCACATAGCGGTCATCACGGTACTCCTGATGCACCACGCTGGCGTTCTGCATCGATTCGCGCCATTCCTTCACCGCAGTGCTGGCGTTGTCCAGGCTGGCGGCACTTTGCGCCAGGTTCTGGTTCTCCAGCTCCAGGCCAGCCGGCAGCAGGTCCACTACCAGCGCGTCGGGCACGCGGTCCTGGGCCTTGAGCGCCAGGTGCACCAGGACCAGATCGCCACTGCGCAGGTTGTGCAAGTCCAGTGGCTGGCCATTCATGCCCAGGTATTCGCGGCGGATCTGCATGCCGTTACCGCCGGCGGCAGGCGCCTGGCGCGGGTAGCCAGACAATGTCAGTTGCTGGTAGAGGGTCGCGCTGCCTTCATTCTGCACGCTCAGCGGCGAGGCCAGCAGCGGGCCCTCCAGCTTCATGCCAGACTCGGCGTTGTTCAATTCGCGCACTTCGCCGGCACTGTCCAGGCGCGCCTGCCACTGGCCCTCGGGCTTGCCCAGCAGGCCACGGCCGGCGAGGAACAAGGCATTTCGCTCCTGGGTCGACAGCCAGCGGTTGGCCGACAGTTCATCCGACAGGGCAAACAGACGCTGGTCGACCTGGTTGGTGGCCAGGTTGCTTTCCTGCAGCAGCGCCAGGATCAGCGCCTGATCACGCAGCGGGCTGCCATAGTCAGCCATCCAACCTTTGCTGCGGCTGATGCCAAGCCCGGCTTGCAGGGCTTGCTGGGCACGCGGTTTGTCGCCCATCTTGTCCAGTGCCACCGCCAGTTGCACCAGCGGCAGCCCAGAGCGGGCATCGGCCCGGCGCTCGAACAAACCACGCAACGCGCCCAGCGGCGCTTGCTGGCTGCGCGCGAGCACCAGCGCGGCATAGGCCTGCACGGCGAAGCGGGTATGTTCGGCGTTTTCGCTGTAGTCGACCTCGATCAGGTTGCGCTCCTGCAGGTAGCGCAGCAGGCGCTCGCTGGCCTTCTTCAGCGCTTCGGCCGGTACCCCATAACCTTGGTCGCGGGCCCGCAGGAGGAAGTCGGTGACATAGGCGGTCAGCCAGTATTCCTCCTCGCTGTCCGAACTCCACAGGCCAAAGCTACCGTTGTAGCGCTGCATGCCCAGCAGGTGCTCGATGCCCATCTCGATCTTGCGCTTGCGCACATCTGCCGGCTCACCCTTGATGCCCAGGCGCTTGAGGCTTTGGGCATCGGCATACAACGACGGGTAAAGGCCACTGGTGGTCTGCTCCAGGCAACCGTACGGGTACGCCTCCAGCGCGCGGATCTGCTCGGCCAGGTTGAGCGGTGGCCGGCTCGACAAGGCCAGGCTGGCTTCCAGGCCCGCCGGTTCGAAGGCCGCCAGGTCTGCTTCGGGCAGCGTCCATGGCTGGTCCTTCAAGGCCACGCGGTAGTGCTTGAGCATCGCCGGGTAGGCAGGGCGCACGCCCAGCGCCCACTCGCGCTCGAAGGCGGTGCTTGGCTCGTTGGGCAGTTGCAACCCGGTGACACGCACCCGGACCTTGCCCTGCCCCAGGCCGCCCTGGGCCTGCACTGGAATCAGCAGCGTCGAGCGCTGGCCTTCGGCCAGGGCCACGGTATGCAAGGCATTGGCGGCCAAGCTCAGTTGCCCTTCGCTGCTGACTTCAACCTGCAACTGCTGGGCCCGGCCCGACAAGTTGGCCAAATCCAGGGCCAGGTTGGTGCGGTCGCCGCCGGCGAGGAAACGCGGTGCCGACAGCTCGGCGATCAGCGGCGCAGCGACTACCGTCTTGCCTTCGGCCATGCCGAAGTGGTCGTCGGTCCAGGCTTGGGCCATCAGGCGCAGTTCACCATTGAAGTCGGGGATATCGACCGTTACCTGGCCCTGGCCGTTGTCATCCAGGGTAACCGGCACGCTTTGCTGGGCGACGATGGTCACCGTGGTGTTGGGGCGCTTGCCCCCCTTGGCCATGGCCGCGTCACCGCCGAATGCCAGGCTGGCCAGGCGGCCTTGCCCGGCCTCGATCAACTGGCCGTAGATGTCCAGCTGGTCGGCACCGTAGGCCTTGCGCCCGAACAGGCTGGCGAACGGGTCAGGGGTCTTGAAGTCGGTGATATTGAGAATACCTACGTCCACTGCCGACACCAGCACATGCACTTGCCGCGGCACACTACCGTCGGCGTTGGCGGCCTTGACGTTCACCGTCAGCGGCTGTTTGGGGCGCATTTTCTCAGGGGCTTGCAGGCTCACCGCCAGCTTGCGGCCGGCGCGGTCCAGCGGCAGGTGCAGCACACCGACCGAACGCTTGGGCGTGGCATTGGCCTTGCGCTCGCCAGGGCGGATTACCAGCGCACTGATGTACAGGTCGTGGCGGGCCCAGGCCTTGTCCAGTTGCACGTCGAACGTCTTGCCCTCGGCGGGCACGTCGATTTCCTGCCACCACAGCGGGCCGTCACTGGACTCGATCATCAGGTAACCGCTGCCCGCAGCCGGCGGGGTCACGGTGACTTTGGCCAAAGCGCCATCAGCATAGGCCGGCTTGTCCAGCGCCAGTTTGACCTGGTCGGGGCGTACGGCACCGCCTTCGGCGTTGTCCTGGGCACGGTAACCGGCCCAGAAGCGCTCGCTGGACACCAGGCCGGTCTGCGGGTCTTCCACCTCGACCCGGTATGGGCCCCATTCCACCTGGAAGCTCAGCTTGGCCGTGGAGCCGGCCTTGACGCTGACCGTCTCTTCGCTCTGGGTCAGGAACTTCTCGTTGTAGGCATAGCTCCAGCCATCGCTTTGCGAGTAGTTCCAGTAGTAATCACGGCGCTCACGCACCAGGCGCACCTTGAGGTCGTTGGCCGCCAGCTTGTTGCCGTCGTGGTCGGCCACCAGTACCTCGAACTCCACCGGCCCGTCGCTATCGGTTTCCTCACCGTCAAACAGGCCGCGCAAGCCTGGCAGGCGCTCGCCCGGCCAGATCGTCTGTTCCAGGCGCCGGGTGATCGGCCGGCCGCCGGACTCCTGCAAGCTGGCCTGCACGGTCAGTTGCAACGGCGAGCGGGCTTCGGCCCAGCGGCTTTCGATATCGACCACGGCCTTGCCCGCCTGGTCGAGGGTGACTTCATCCAGCTCCAGGTCCTGGTTCAGTTCGGTTTCGGTGACCGAGCCGAACTGGTAACCCGGCAACGCCGGCACCGCCTCGCGCAAGGGGCGCACGTAGGCTTGGCCACTCAGGCGGTTGCCGGCCGCCGGAGCGCCGTACAGGTAACGGCCAGTGACCTGGATACGCGCGTTTTCATCCGGTGACAGTGGCTGGCTGCTGCCCTTGAGCTCCAGCGCAAGGCGCTCGGGCAGGAAGTCTTCAACCAGGAATTCATAGACCTGCTGGCGCCCACCGCCGAGGTCGAGCAACAGCTGCCAGCGACCGGTGGGGGCCTCGCTGGCCAGCTGCAACTGGTACTGGAACAGGCCATTGGCATCGGCCTCCCAGACGAACTTGCGGCTGACCTGTTCATCCGGGCGGCGCACTTCCACGTTCACCGGTTGGGCCTTGACGGGCTTGCCGTCCTGGTCACGCAGCAGGCCGTTGAGCAGCACTGTTTCGCCCGGGCGATACAGGTCGCGCGGGCCGAAGATGAACAACTGCAAGGGGTTGGCCTGGGGCCCGGTGATGTCGAACTCGGCGAGGTCCAGCGCGGCCGTGTTCAAGCGCAGCAGCGTGGTGTGCACACCCTGGGTGGCGATCAGGGTGTCGGCCTTGGGCGTGATCGGCAACTGGGCGTGGCCCTTGCCATCGGTGGCGGCCTGGGCCAGCAGCTTGCCCTTGTCGTCATGGATTTCCAGGTTGACGCCGCTCATGGCCTTGCCGCCTTCCAACGCCTGGGCGAATACGTCCAGGCGGTCACGGTAGCGGTGCGCGGAAACGCCAATGTCGCTGAGGGTGAACAGGGTGGCCGGCTGCGAGTAATCGTAGGTGCCGGAGGCACGCATCACCGCCAGGTACACGCCAGGCGCCTGCAGCGGCTTGATGCCAGCGATGGGCAGCAGCACGGTCTCGCGCGTGTTGCGTGCCGGGTTCAGGTCGAAGCGGCCACTGTAGACCAGTTCGGCCATGTCCAGGGTTTCCTTGGACTGGTAGTAGTACAGGCTGCTGTTGCGCCCCCAGCTGGCCAGGAAGTTCGAGAGCATCTCCGGCTTGACCCGGAAGAATTCGACATCGACCTTGTCGACGTTCAGGGCGATGACCGGCAGGCCCTCTGCCAGGCGTGTGGGCAGCAGCGAACCGCGGCTGGCGAAGCCGATGGTCGGCTGCATGTCGCGGGTTTCCAGGCGGGTCACCGACTCACTGGCCAGTTGCTCGCCGTTCACCGCCAGCAGGCCTTTGTCCACGGTCAGCACCAGCTTGCGCTGGGGTTCGAGGTGGCGCAGGCGCAGCTCCATCTGGTTGTCGGAGAGCTCCCAGGCGCCATCGAGTTTGCCTTTGACGGTATCGACCAGGTGCACTTTGGTGGCGAAGTCCTGCTTGGCATCCAGCGGGGCAGAGAAGCTGATCGACAGCGTCGCGGCGCCGTCGAGCTGCACTTCGGAAACGTCGAGCACAGTCAGCTCGCGGCCTGCATAGCGCTTGGCGAGCACAGCAGGGTCTTCGCGTTTGGCAGCGGGGGCCTCGGCGGCCGCGGTGGCTGCCGGCTTCTCGGCCGGCGCCGGTTTGTCCGGCGTGGAAGAGTCACAGGCACTGAGCAAGGCCAGCGCGCAGGCCAGCAACAATCCTTTGTTGAACATGGAGTAGGAACTCTTTGGCAGCGGGTACTTAAGGGCCGCAATTATAGCTGGCCGGAATCATGTTCGCGCGGTTTGCTTGCCTGGCCGTTACACTGTGCCCATTCAGAATAGCCCACAAAGGCCTGCGTACGCCGATCAATGTGGGAGCGGCCTTGTGTCGCGATTGGGCTGCGCAGCAGCCCCAGATTCCCAGGGACCGCAATGACTGCACTGACCGCCGACTGGCGCCACCGCCCCACCCACCACAAGGTCTGGGCGCTGGCCGCGCCGATGATCCTGTCCAACATCTCCGTGCCCTTGGTAGCCCTGGTCGACAGCACTGTCATCGGCCACCTGCCCCACGCCCACCAGTTGGGCGCAGTGGCCGTGGGCGCCACGTTGTTCACGTTCATGATCGGCCTCATGGGCTTCCTGCGCATGGGGTCCACTGGTTTCGCCGCCCAGGCCGCCGGGCGGCGCGACGGCGCGGCGTTGCGCCAGGTGCTGGTTCAAGGGCTGCTGCTGGCGGTCGGCTTCGCCCTGTTGATTGGCCTGCTGGCCATTCCCTTCAGCCAATTGGCACTGCATGCGATGCAACCCAGCGACGCGCTGCAGCAAGCCACCGAAGACTTCTTCCACACCCGCCTGCTCGGGCTGCCTGCGGCGCTGGCCAGCTATGCCTTGGTCGGCTGGTTCCTTGGCACGCAGAACGCCCGCGCGCCGCTGGCGATCCTGCTGACGACCAACCTGCTGAACATCGCGCTGAACCTGTGGTTCGTTCTGGGCCTGGACTGGGGTGTGCTGGGTTCAGCGCGGGCCTCGGTGATTGCCGAGTGGAGTGCCGCCCTGCTTGGCCTGGCCCTGACCCGCCCGGCGCTGCGCGCCTACCCGGGGCAGGTCGCATGGGCAGCACTGAAGCACTGGCACGCCTGGCGACCGCTGCTGGCCGTGAACCGCGACATTTTCCTGCGCAGCCTGGCGCTGCAGTTGGTGTTCCTGCTGATCACCCTGCAAGGCGCACGCCTGGGCGAGGCGACCGTAGCGGCCAACGCATTGCTGCTCAATGGCCTGCTGCTGACCGCCTATGCGCTGGATGGGCTGGCGCATGCGGTGGAGGCACTGTGCGGCCACGCCATCGGTGCCGGTGATCGCCTCACCTTGCGCCGCTCGCTGGTGGTGGCCTGCGGTTGGTCACTGATCACCAGTCTCGGGTTTGCCGGGATGTTCCTGCTGGGTGGGCACCTGTTCATCGATCTGCAGACCGACATCGACAGCGTCCGCGCAGCGGCTTACCCGTACTTGCCTTACCTGGCGTTGCTGCCATTGATTGCGGTGTGGAGCTACTTGCTGGACGGTTTGTTCATCGGCGCCACCCGCGCGCGGGAGATGCGCAATGCGATGCTGGTTTCGGTGCTGATTGCGCTGCCGGTGGCGGTGGCCATGAGCGGGTTTGGCAACCATGGCTTGTGGTTGGCGTTTCTCGGGTTCATGGGGTTGCGGGCGGTGACGTTGGGGTGGGTGGGGTGGCGGTTGCAGCAGCGGGGGCTGTGGGTTGGCTGAGCGGGGATAGCCCATCGACCGGATAACGCGGCTCCAACTGTCATAGTCAGTAATGATCCACCTGCGCCGATCCTTGTCCCGCCTCCTATCCTGCGAACGGGATGTTCAAAGGAAATCGACATGGATCGTCGCGGCAATCACCGTTTGCGCCAAGGGCGCTTCTCAGAGCCGGGCAGACTGTATCTGCTCACAACCATTACTCGCCAGCGGTACCCCTTGTTCCGCAACCTCTGGTTTGCGCGCGCGGTGATCCGGCAGTTGCAACTCAGCGATCAGCAAGGCGACTGCCGGACTCTGGCCTGGGTATTGATGCCGGACCATTTGCATTGGCTGATCGAGCTTGGGCCAACCCATCTGAGCAAGCTCATGTGCGCCTTCAAGTCGCGGAGCAGTTGTGCCCTCTACCGTACCGGTGCTGCGCGCCAGCACATATGGCAGCCAGGCTTCTACGACCGCGCGCTGCGCAAAGACGAAGATGTGAGAGTTGCCGCACGCTATATCATCGCCAATCCCATTCGCGCCGGTCTGGTGCGCAAGGCGGGTGAATATCCACATTGGGATTGTGTGTGGCTGTGACAGCGCCGGTGAGGGCTTCGCCCTCATTTCGCGACACAAGGCCGCTCCTACAGGGATGAGCTGTAGGAGCGGCCTTGTGTCGCGATGGGCCGCAAAGCGGCCCCGGCATTTACGACGACAGGTATGACGACCGGGTCAGACCAAGCCGCAAGGCATCCAGATACTGCGTGCGCTCACGGGCCGTGATCTTGGCGCTGGCAACCTTGTCACGGTAGTGGGTCATCAACTCTTCGGGCGACAGGTGCACGTAGCGCAGCATGTCCTCGATGGTGTCGTGGGTTTCGATGCCCGCGTGGTACACGCTGCCATCGGCGTTCTGGTAGATGTTCACCGAGTCGGTGTCACCAAACAGGTTGTGCATGTCACCCAGAATTTCCTGGTACGCACCGACCAGGAACACGCCCAACAGGTAATCCTCGCCCTCCTGCACCGCATGCACCGGCATGCTGGTCTCGATGCTCTGCTCGTCGACGTACTGGTTGATCTTGCCGTCGGAGTCGCAGGTCAGGTCCTGCAATACCGCACGCCGCAGGGGCTCTTCGTCCAGGCGGTGCAGCGGGATGATCGGCAGTACCTGGCCAATGGCCCAGGTGTCGGGCAGGCTCTGGAACACCGAGAAGTTGCAGATGTACTTGTCGGCCAGCTTGTCGTTGAGTTCGTCCAGCACCTGACGGTGCGAACGCTGGCGCGCCTTCAACGAGTTGTGCAGGCGGCGGCAGACCGCAAAGTAGCACTGCTCGGCCAGGGCCTTCTCGCTCAGGGTGAGCTTGCCATCGGCATACTGCGCAGCCACGTCACCCATATAGTGGGTGGCACGCCAGTAGGTTTCGGTCACCATCTCGATGTCGGTCGGGCCAAGCAGGTCGACCAGCCACTGCACGGTCTCGGGCAAGGCTTCCTTGTTCTCGATGGTCGGAACCTGGTCGTTGTGCTTCTCGACGTCGGTCACCTGGATCACCAGCATGGCGTGGTGCGCGGTCAGCGAACGGCCGCTCTCGGAGAAAATGTGCGGGTGCGGCAGGCCCTGCGCATCGCAGAACTCCTTGAGCATGCCCACCACCACGCCGGCGTAGTCGTCCATGTCGTAGTTGATCGAACTGGCATTGCGCGAGTGGGTACCGTCGTAATCGACACCCAGGCCGCCACCCACATCGATGTGGTCCACCGGCAGGCCCAGCGCACGCAACTCACCGTAGTAACGGATGGCTTCCTTGAAGCCGTGCTGGTAGTCGGCCAGGTTGGCGATCTGCGAACCCATGTGGAAGTGCAGCAGGCGGATACCCTGGTCCAACCCGGCATCGCGGAAACGCTGGACAACAGACAGCAACTGCGCGGCCGACAACCCGAACTTGGACTTTTCACCCCCGGTGTCGGCCCACTTGCTCGAAGCCAGCGACGACAGGCGTACGCGCAGGCCAACCTGGGGTTTGACCTTGAGCTCGGCGGCCTCTTCGATCACCAGGGCCACTTCCGACTCTTTCTCGATGACGATGAACACATTGTGGCCGAGCTTCTGGCCCATCAGCGCCAGGCGGATGAATTCACGGTCCTTGTAGCCGTTGCAGACAATGGTGCCGCCTTTCGGCGCCAGCGCCAGCACCGCCAACAGTTCTGGCTTGGAGCCGGCCTCCAGGCCAATCGACACGTTCTGCGTGGCGATGATGTTCTCCACCACCGCTTCCTGCTGGTTGACCTTGATCGGGTACAGCGCGGTGTACTGGCTCTGGTACTCCAGGCGCGCGATATTGGCGTCGAAAGCGCCGGTCAGCTGGCGAACGCGGTCCTGCAGAATGTCGGGGAAGCGCACCAGCAAGGGCAACGACAAGCCGCTCTGGCGCAGTTCGTCGACCTGTTCGAACAGGTCGATCGGCGCGCTGTTCGGGCCGTTGGGGCGCACTTCGACGCGCCCGGCCTCATTGATGGCGAAATAACCAGCGCCCCAATGGCGGATGCCATAAACACTGCGGCTGTCGGCCACGGTCCATTGGCTACCATCGTCTTTGCGTGTGCGTCGTACGGACATTCAAGTCCCCTATAGATAAGTCGAAGACACTGCCCTGCATGCTGGCGGGCGCAGTGTAAAAGCCGAAAATGACGATTCGTCCGTGCCCCAGGGTAGACCCTGGCCACGGCAACGAGTTTAGAAAGCACTGGGCAAAAATGCGCGCCGGCTCAGCCGCCGGACTTTTTCGCCTTGAAGCCCTGCTTGATCAGCTCGGCGATCAGCAGCTCGACATGCTCGCCCTGGATTTCGATGACCCCATCCTTCACCGCGCCACCGGTACCGCAACGGCGCTTCAGGGTGGTGGCCAGCTCCTTGAGCTGATCGGGCGGCAATGGCACACCGGTGACGGTCGTCACGGTCTTGCCGCCGCGGCCTTTGCTTTCACGGCGCACACGGGCAATGCCATCGCCTTCGGGGATGACCTGCTGCTTGCAGGTACAGGCACCCACCGGCTGGCCACAGTCGGGGCAGTGCCGACCGGCGTCGGTGGAGTAAACGAGACCGCCAAGGGCGGCGAAGGAAGAAGCTTTCTTGGCCACTTTTGTTCCTCGGTGCAGAGGACAAAAACTGGTCGTACCTTGGGGATGAGGCCGACCGCGAAGCCCCACTCTGGCAGGGGCGGCGCTACTGCTGCAAGACATGCGGCAGCCCGAAAAGGGCGCGCAGTGTAACGATAAATGCGGCGATTGCTAAGTACAGGATTGCGGCATTTTGCGAATGTTTTGCGACTACCCGGGAACTGGGGCTGCTTTGCAGCCCTGTCGCGACGCAAGGCCGTTCCCACTAGGTCCTGCATACGCCGATCGATGTGGGAGCGGCCTTGCGTCGCGAAAGGACCGCAAAGCGGTCCCCACGTCATCCCAGGCTGGCTTTGTAGCGCTGCAACGCCGCCAGCGAATCCGGGCAATACGGCTTCATCAGGCTTTCTTCCTCAGCCTGCGCCAGGCCAATGAACCGCGCCTCGATCACCTCTTCCGGCTGCAACCGCAGCGGCGCATCCGACACCGCCGAATACACCGCACACCACAAACGGTTATCGGGCTGGTCAAAGTAGAACCGCTCATGAAAACGCAGTGCCGCGCCTTCAATGCCCAGCTCCTCGGCCAGTTCACGCGCCGCCGACTCGGCATACCCTTCGCCGGCCGTGACCATGCCACCCGCTGCCACATCCCAGTACCCTGGGTACAGCGCCTTGCTCAAGGTACGCCGGTGTACACACAACTCACCAGCACTGTTGAACAGCAGAATGAACGTGCAGCGGCCAATCAGGCCGCGCTCACGCAGCTCGGCGCGGGGCAAGGCGCCAAGTACCTTGTCGGCTTCGTCGACCCAGGTGACCAGCTCACGGTCGGAAGCCGCCCGGTGGGCGGCCTCGTTGGCGCTGATGGCCATGCTCAACCCTGCGACAGCAACTGGCGCAGGTCGATGACCGCCGCGTTGGCCCGGGAAATGTAGTTGGCCATGACCAGCGAGTGGTTGGCCCACATGCCGAAGCCGCTGCCGTTGAGCACCATCGGGCTCCACAGCGGCTCTTGCGAGGCTTCCAGCTCACGAATGATCTGCCGCACGCTGACCGTGGCATTCTTTTTCGCCAGTACATCGGCAAAGTCGACCTCGATGGCACGCAGCAAGTGCGACAGCGCCCAGGCCTGGCCACGGGCCTCGTAGAACACGTTGTCGATCTGCAGCCATGGGGTTTCCACCAGCTCTTCGTCCACTTGCGGCGCCTGGCCGGCAACCACCGACTCGGTCTTCAGCGTGGTGTTGAGCTTGACCCGGCCAACGCTGGCCGACAGGCGCTGCGACAGCGAACCCAGGCGGGTGGCGACGTCACCCAGCCAGTTGTTCAGGTTGTCGGCGCGGGTATAGAAGATCGCGCCCTTGTCGCCAGCAGCCAGACGGGTCTGGTAGCGCGACAGCGACTTGATGCCCTCTTCGAACTCCGACTCGCTCGAGGGCAGGATCCAGCTCTTGTTGTCGAAGTTGAAGCGCGGCTCGGCCTTGGCCAGGTCGGCGTCTTCGGTAGATTGCGACTGCGAACGGGCGAAGTCCTTGCGCAAGGCGCGGGACAGGTCGCGCACCTGGACCAGCACGCCGTACTCCCAGCTCGGCATGTTGTCCATCCACAGCCCTGGCGGGAAGCGGTCGTTGGAAATGTAGCCGCCCGGCTTGTTCAGCAGGGTGCCGGCCACGGTCTTGAGGGTTTCCACGGTGGTGTAGCCAATCACCATCTGCTGGCCATTGCGCTCGGCAGCAGCCTGGGCATTCTGCTGCACCGGGAACAGCGCAGGTTCCTGGCTCCAGTACCAGCCCAAGCCGATGCACACCAGCAGATACAACCCGATCAGGGTTCCCAGGGCTCGGCTCCAAAGGCCGCCAAGGTAGCTACGGGCGGCAGCGCCGCGGCCGTCGACACGCTCACGGGGCTCGGCTTTGGCCTCGCGGTTTTTCCAATCCAGCATGGCTTTGTCCTTAATCAGTCACGACGGTTCAGGGGCTTTGACCACAGGCCTGCGCCAGGGTGCCACGGCAAGCCCGCGTGGCAGCACTATAAAGCAGACACCGCCTTACGCATAAGCGACCAATCAGTCGGTAACTGAATATTCGTTCTGAACGCAATGTTGATACAGGGCACTCATGCGAGGGAAAAGAGCTGCTAGCATAGAGCCATCATTGCCCCTGCATATCCCAACCTACAAGTAGCCAGGTCATGAGCCAAGCCGTCGAGCCAAGCCCGCTGTGCCCCGACCCGCAACTGTCGCGTAGCGGCCTGCGCAAGGACGACTCCCTTGACGAGGTACTGGTGCCCCTGCGCAAGCCGGTGTACATCCTGTTGCAGGACCACGAGCGGGCCCAGCGCCTGGCCCAGCAACTGGAATTCTTCGGGCTGCTGGTGCAGGCGCTGCCCAACGCTGCCGCGTTTCTGGCTTCGGTCGGCGAATACCCGCCTGCGGCCATCATCATGGATGTCGACTTCACCGGCAGCGGCCAGGGCCTGCTGCTGGCCGCCCAGGTACAACACGGCCTGGCGCAGAACATTCCGCTGCTGTTCTTCAGCCACCACGAAGCTGACACACCGACGCGCCTGGCTGCCGTGCGCGCCGGTGGGCAGGACTTTCTGACCGGCAGCCTGGAAGCATCCAGCCTGCTGGAGAAGGTCGAATTGCTGACCAACGCCGGCCCGCACGACCCATTGCGAGTGCTGATCATCGACGACTCACGCACCCAGGCGCTGCACACCGAACGGGTGCTGGCCAGCGCCGGCATGCTGACCCGCAGCCTGACCGACCCGATCCGCACCATGGCCGAGCTGGCCGACTTTCAGCCCGACCTGATCATTCTCGACCTGTACATGCCGGCTTGCACCGGCCCGGAACTGGCCAAGGTGATCCGCCACAGTGACCGCTATGTGAGCGTGCCGATCATCTACCTGTCCGCCGAAGACGACCTGGACAAGCAACTGGATGCCATGAGCGAAGGCGGCGATGACTTCCTGACCAAGCCGTTTCGCTCGCGCCACCTGATCACCACAGTGCGCAACCGTGCGGCCCGCGCGCGGCACCTGAAGGCACGCATGGTGCGTGACAGCCTGACCGGGCTGTACAACCACACCCATATTCTGCAATTGCTTGAGGATTGCAGCTTCCGCGCCCGCCGTGAGCAGCAGCCGTTGAGTTTCGCCATGCTCGACATCGACCACTTCAAGAAGATCAACGACCGCCACGGCCACCCCATGGGGGACCGGGTAATCAAGAGCCTGGCGCTGTTCCTCAAGCAGCGCCTGCGCAAGACCGACTTCATTGGCCGTTACGGCGGCGAGGAATTTGCCATCGTCATGCCCAATACCGCGCTGGAGGCCGCCCACAAGGTGCTTGACGAGATTCGTCGGCGCTTTGCCGAGATCATCTACCCGGCACAGCCGCAGGATTTGCAGTGCACCTTCAGTGCCGGGGTGGTGCAGATGGATGAGGGGCTGGACGCGTTGACCATGGCCAGCGCGGCGGATGAAGCCCTGTACCGCGCCAAGCATGCCGGGCGTAACTGTGTAGTACGGGTAGAGCGCTGAAACGGCCCTGCCCGCGAGGAATCAGAAGCGCCATCAGATAGAGGCACTCTGCCACTTTTTTCTGACGCCAAGCCCTCGGCGTCATCATCCGGTCACACAATCGCAATAACTTCAGCCGCCTACCCCCACTCCCCTCCGCAGGAAGTTCGCGGCTATGCGCCTGAAGTGGCTGACCAATTTCAATACGCTGTTGCTGGTGACTGTGTGTTTCACCCTGGCCGCTACCCTGTGGTGGTCGCAACGGGCGCTGGAACGGCCCTATCAGCTGATGGAGCGCTACCTGGGCCTGTCCCAGCAGTTTCAGCAGCAGGTGGCGGGCAATATCCACGCCTACCTGGGCAGCGGGGATGCCCTGCGCCATGCCGCCGCCACGCAGGCCATCCAGCAACTGCAAGGCGCCCTGGCCGACTGGCCCGCCGAACTGGCGGCCAACCTGCGCCCCAGCCTGGCCAGCCTGCAGGCCTTCACCGGCAACGAGTTGCTGGCGGCCGGCAAGCTGGCTGGCGACCCGCAAGCGCTGCTGTTGCAGGCCGAACGGGAATTGGGGGCCAATTTCGAGCAACTGGCCGGATACGCCCGCGACAGCGGCACTGCCGAGGCCGACCGCTATTTGCTCCCGCTGCTCGACGCCAGCGTGCACCTGGGCCGGCTGGCACTGGCCCGCGACAAGCTGGTCAGCAGCGGCCGCCCGGAGCTTGCTGACGAAGTGCAGCGTGAGTTGCAACTGATCCGCAGCCAGGCACAGGCCATCGATGCCCTGCCTTTGCTCGGTGTCACCCGCGCTGCTGCCTCCGGTGCCGACGACTTCGCCGCCATGATGGGCCTGCAAACCCAGGCCAGCGCCCGGCAGGAAGACATCGCCGTGGGCCTGAAGCGTGAGCTGCAAAACCTGCTGGGCCGCTACCCGGCCGAATTGCAGCGCACGCGCGAACAGATCGAGCGCCGTGCCGCCCTGGCTGCCAGCACCGGCCAGCGCCTGGAAGCCGTACAGCAGGCCATCGCCGCGCTGGAACCGCTAGTGCGCGCCCAACATGGCCAAATTGCCGGCGAGGTGCGCATCATCCAGTGTTTGATGATCGCCCTGATCCTGTTCATCGCCCTGTTGATCGATACCCTGCAACGGCGCCTGGCGCGCACCCTGACCGGCCTGGCCCCGGCGCTATCGTGCTGGGCCGAGGGCGACTTCGCCCAAGTGATCGCCCTGGGCAAGACCAACCGCGAACTGCATGACATTCAGGCATCGCTCAACCGCCTGCGCCAGTACCTGGTCGAACTGGTGGGCACCATTCGCCACAATGCCGAGCAGGTCGCCGGCAGCAGCCATGCCCTGGCCGGCATGAGCGCCGCGCTGCACGATGGCGCCCACCGCCAGGCCGGCGATACCGGGCAGATCCGCGACGCCCTGGGCGAGCTGGAAGCCACCATTCAGCAAGTGGCCGGTGACGCCAGCGCTGCCGCCCATGCCAGCCGCGATGCCGGGCGTGCGGTGGAACAGGGCCAGGCGGTGATTGGCCAGAGCCTGTCGGGCTTGCGGGAACTGGTCGATGAGGTACAGGGCAATGCGCGCATGATCGAGCAACTGGCCGAAGAGTCGGCCACCATCGGCGGGGTGCTGACGGTAATACGCTCGATTGCGGAACAGACCAACCTGCTGGCGCTGAACGCCGCCATCGAAGCGGCCCGGGCTGGCGAGATGGGTCGCGGCTTTGCCGTAGTGGCTGACGAGGTGCGTTCGCTGGCGCAGCGCACCACCGGGGCTACTGGCGAAATCCAGGCACTGATCGACCGCTTGCAGCAGGCGGCGCGGGAGTCGGTGGCCGGCATGCGCACCCAGCTCGAACACGCCGAAACCACCGCCAACCAGGCCCAGGCCGCCGATGGCGCGCTGGATGAGATCGTCAGCGCGATCCGCACGATCGCCGATACGGCGGTACGCATTGCCGACGTCACCGCGCAACAGACTGGCGCGGTGAGTGAGATTCGTGATCATAGCGAGCGGATTCACGCGTTGGGTGAAGACAACCTGCAGCGCATTGGTGAAGGGCGTGAGCAGGGTGAGCAATTGCTGAGCCTAGGCGGGGAGCTGAGCAAGGCGGTGCGGGCCTTCAGGGTCTGAGGCCGGCACAGGCAATACACAAGTGGCGCCAGGTGTCGCCGTCCCTTTCAACCTGCGCCAACTCCGTTATCATGCCCGGCACGTTCCACCTCGCGAGTTCGCCATGCGCCGCCTGTTTTTCCTGCTGTTCCTGCTGCTGGCCAGCCCTGTCTTCGCCACCAGCCTGCTCGACAACCGCCCCAGCGCCACCCTCGGCGCCGCTTCGCTGGCCAACAACGCCGACTTCCTGCCAGTGCACGAGGCGTTCAAGCTCGACCTGATCCAGGCCGATGCGCATACCATCAAGCTGCGCTTCATCGCCACCGACGGCTACTACCTCTACCGCCACCGCTTCCAGTTCCACACCGAACCCGCCGACATCGCCTTGGGCACGCCGAACATCCCTAAGGGCGAGGCCAAGCACGATGAGTTCTTCGGCGACGTGGAGGTGTACCACGGCGTGCTCGATATCGAACTGCCGCGCAACGATCCGCGTGCCTTTACCCTGCTGGTGGGCTATCAGGGCTGTGCCGACAAGGGCCTGTGCTACCCGCCGGAAACCGCCCGGCTGAGCATCGATGGCGAAGCCGGCACAAACATCCCTGGCGCAATCGAACAGGCCTGGAGCTGGAAATCGCTGCTGCTGTTCTTCCTCGCCGGGGTCGGCCTGACCTTCACCCCCTGTGTGCTGCCGATGCTGCCGATTCTCTCCGGCGTAGTACTGCGCGGGCAGGTCGGTGGGCCACGCGGGCTGGCGCTATCGCTGGCGTACGTACTGCCAATGGCCGCCAGCTTCGCCGCACTCGGCGCGCTGATGGGCTTGTTCGGCGCCGGCCTGAACCTGCAGGCACGCCTGCAATCGGCTTGGGTACTGGTGCCCTTCGCGCTGTTTTTCGTGGTGTTCGCCCTGGCCATGTTCGGCCTGTTCGAACTGAAGCTGCCGCAAGCCCTGAATAACCGCCTGAACAACGTCGCCAACCACACCAAGGGCGGTTCGCTACTGGGCGCTGCAGTACTCGGCGTGCTCTCCAGCCTGCTGGTTTCGCCCTGTGTGTCGGCGCCCCTGGCAGGCGCGCTGCTGTACATCAGCGCCAGCGGCGATGCCTTGGGCGGGGCGCTCAAACTGTTCGCCCTGGGCCTGGGCATGGGCGCGCCACTGTTGCTGGTGGCCACCGGTGGCGCAGCCTGGCTGCCGAAAAGCGGCCCTTGGCTGAACACCGTGAAAAACGCCATCGGCGTACTGCTGCTGGGGCTGGCCATCGGCCTGCTCAGCCGGGTGCTGCCCGGCCCGGTAACCCTGTTGTTGGTCGGCCTGCTTGCCGCAGGCGTGGCACTGTTCCTCGGCGCCTTGGAGTTCGTGGTCAAGACTGCGCGCCAGCGCCTGGCGCAACTGCTCGGCCTGGCCTTGCTGGTATACGCGCTGGCTTGCTGGTATGGCGCCCTCAGTGGCCAGGGCGACCCGCTGCGGCCCCTGCCCGTGCCCAGCCAGGCGGCCAGCGCTGGCACTACCGCGGCCACAGCGCAGGCCTGGCAAACCATCACCACCCCGCAAGCCCTGGATGCCGCGCTGGCACAGGCCAAGGCAGCCGGCCAACCGGTGTTGCTGGACTGGTACGCCGACTGGTGCATCAGTTGCAAGGTCATCGAACACGAGGTGCTCAACGCCGCCCAGGTCCAGCCGCAACTGGCGGCGTTCAAGCTGCTGCGGTTCGACATCACCGCAAGCAACGCCGAGCAACGCTCGCTCCTTGACCGGTACCAACTGTTCGGCCCGCCTGCGCTGTTGTTCTTTGCCGCGAACGGCAGCGAAATTACCGCCGATCGGGTGATTGGCGAGATAAATGCCGGGGAATTCGCGCAGATTCTCACGCGCGTGCGCGGCAAACTCGGTCTATAACTTCCCGCGGGCCGGGAAAAATCCTCGATTAGGTGACCAGATTTAAATATTTGGTCACATACTTCGCGCGAATCTCGGACATCGTGCTGGCTATTGCCGGGAACTGGACACTTGCCGTCGCTTTACGGCACACTCGCCGCGCTGTGTCGAATTGCCCTACAAATCCAAGGAATCCACAGATGGCAACGCTACTGGTGCTTCACGGCCCCAACCTCAACCTGCTCGGTACTCGCGAGCCTGGCCACTACGGCGCCGTGACCCTGGCCCAGATCAACCAGGACCTGGAGCAACGTGCCCGCGCCGCAGGCCACCATCTGCAGTACCTGCAGAGCAATGCCGAATACGAATTGATCGACCGCATTCACGCGGCACGCAACGAGGGTGTGGACTTCATCCTGATCAATCCGGCTGCTTTCACCCACACGAGCGTCGCATTACGTGACGCATTGCTTGCGGTGAGCATCCCATTCATCGAAGTGCACCTGTCCAACGTGCACAAACGCGAACCGTTCCGTCACCACTCCTACTTTTCCGATGTGGCCGTAGGGGTGATCTGCGGCCTGGGCGCCAGCGGTTATCGCCTGGCCCTGGAGTCTGCACTGGAACAACTGGCTGCCAACGCACAGCCCAAATGATGAAAACCCCGGCCCCGATGGGCCGGGGTTCCAGAGAAACGTTCTAGATACGTTTTTGTATTTCGCCCCCTGACCGAACCTTTGGGAGTTGATGATTAATGGATATCCGTAAAGTCAAGAAACTGATCGAGCTGCTGGAAGAGTCTGGCATCGACGAGCTGGAGATCAAGGAAGGCGAAGAGTCGGTTCGTATCAGCCGTCACAGCAAGACCCCAGCTGCCCAGCAGTTCTACGCACCGGCCCCGATGGCTGCCGCCCCGGCCGCTGCTGCACCGGTCGCCGCTGCTGCGCCAGCCGCCGAAGCCGCTGCTGCTGCCCCGGCGCTGAAAGGCACCGTGGTCCGTTCGCCAATGGTAGGTACCTTCTACCGCAAACCTTCGCCGACCTCGCCGAACTTCGCTGAAGTTGGCCAGAGCGTGAAGAAGGGCGACACCCTGTGCATCGTCGAAGCCATGAAGATGATGAACCACATCGAAGCCGATGTTGGCGGTGTCATCGACGCCATCCTGGTAGAAGACGGCCAGCCGGTTGAGTTCGACCAGCCGCTGTTCACCATCGTTTGAATCGCGGAGAGCCAACGATGTCTGGGAAGCTCGAAAAAGTCCTGATCGCCAACCGCGGGGAAATTGCCCTGCGGATCCTGCGTGCCTGCAAAGAGCTGGGCATCAAGACCGTCGCCGTGCACTCCACTGCCGACCGTGAACTGATGCACCTGGGCCTGGCAGACGAGTCGGTCTGCATCGGCCCTGCATCGTCGAAGGATTCCTACCTGCATATCCCGGCGATCATCGCTGCCGCCGAAGTGACTGGCGCCACCGCGATTCACCCGGGTTACGGCTTCCTGGCGGAAAACGCCGATTTCGCCGAGCAGGTGGAAAAATCCGGTTTCGCCTTCATCGGCCCGAAAGCCGACACCATTCGCCTGATGGGCGACAAGGTTTCGGCCAAGGACGCGATGATCAAGTCGGGCGTACCGACCGTACCGGGCTCCGATGGCCCGCTGCCGGAAGACGAAGAAGTCGCCTTGGCAATCGCCCGTGACGTCGGCTACCCGGTGATCATCAAGGCCGCCGGTGGCGGTGGTGGTCGCGGTATGCGCGTGGTGCACAAGGAAGAGGACCTGATCGCCTCGGCCAAGCTCACCCGCACCGAAGCCGGTGCTGCCTTCGGCAACCCGATGGTCTACCTGGAAAAGTTCCTGACCAACCCACGCCACGTGGAAGTTCAGGTGCTGTCCGACGGCCAGGGCAACGCCATTCACCTGGGTGACCGTGACTGCTCGCTGCAGCGTCGCCACCAGAAGGTCCTGGAAGAAGCACCAGCCCCGGGTATCGATGAAAAGGCCCGCCAGGAAGTGTTCAAGCGCTGCGTCGATGCGTGCATCGAGATCGGCTACCGCGGTGCCGGTACGTTCGAATTCCTGTACGAAAACGGCCGCTTCTACTTCATCGAGATGAACACCCGGGTGCAGGTTGAACACCCTGTGTCGGAGATGGTCACCGGTATCGACATCGTCAAGGAGATGCTGAGCATCGCCGCTGGCAACAAGCTGTCGTTCCGCCAGGAAGACGTTGTCATCCGTGGCCACTCGCTGGAGTGCCGGATCAACGCCGAGGACCCGAAGAAGTTCATCCCGAGCCCAGGCAAGGTCAAGCACTTCCACGCCCCGGGTGGCAACGGCGTGCGCGTGGATTCGCACCTGTACAGCGGTTATTCGGTACCCCCGAACTACGACTCGCTGATCGGCAAGCTGATCACCTACGGCAAAGACCGCGATGAAGCCATGGCGCGCATGCGCAATGCCCTGGACGAGATCGTCGTCGACGGCATCAAGACCAACATCCCGCTGCACCGCGACCTGGTGCGTGATGAAGGTTTCTGCGAAGGCGGCGTCAACATTCACTACCTCGAGCACAAACTGGCCAACCAGGAGTGATCGTGTAGTGTGATGGACCAGAACCCCGGACTTGTGCCGGGGTTTTTTTTTGCTTAGCCAAGGCTCACACCCCCTGTAGGAGCGGCCTTGCGTCGCGAAAGGGCCGCGAAGCGGCCCCGGCAATATCTGCGGCGAAGCTGAGATCGTGGGGCCGCTGCGCGCCCCATCGCGACACAAGGCCGCTCCTACAGGGACCGCAGGTTACCCCTTCATCCGCGGCATCTCGATACGGTGCTCATGCACCCGCCGATACAGGGTAGCCCGCGAAATGCCCAACGCCCGCGCAGCATCGGCCGGCTTCCAGCGATGGCGAATCAGCGCATCCAGCAACAGTTGCCGCGCCGCGCACGACACCTCGCTTGCGACCGAGCCTACCGCCACACCCCGCACCTCCTGCGGCAAATCCTGCACCCGCACCTGCCCGGCCTCACTGACCGCACAGGCATAGCGCAACACCTGCCGCAGCTGGCGCAAATTGCCCGGCCAGCGATAAACCAGCAGCGCCTGCAAGGCATCGTCCGCCAGTACAACTTCGACGCCACAGGCCGCAGCCTCTTCGGCCAGCAATTGGTGAATCAGCCCCAACCGGTCCTCCCGCTCACGCAGCGGCGGCAACTCGAAGCGGGCATTGGCCAGGCGGAAGTACAAGTCTTCGCGGAAACGCCCGTCTTCTACCATTGCCGCCAGATCACGGTGGGTGGCACAGATCACCTGGATATCCACCCGCTCCCGCCGCGCCGCGCCCAGCGGCGCCACTTCGCCCTCGGCCAGCACCCGTAGCAACCGGGTTTGCAGGTTCAGCGGCATATCACCGATCTCGTCGAGGAACAACGTACCGCCGTGGGCCTGCTGCAACAGCCCTTGCATGCCTTTGCTGGAAGCACCGGTGAAAGCCCCCGCCACATAACCGAACAACTCGCTCTCGATCAGGCTCTCGGGGATGGCTGCACAGTTCAGGGTCACGAAGGGGCCGTCACAGCGCTGGCTCTGCTGGTGCAACTGACGGGCGAACACCTCCTTGCCGGCCCCGGTTTCACCCAGCACCAGCACGGCCAGGTTGCAGTCCTTGACACGGGTAGCCAAGCGCAGATGCTGTTCGATGCGGCTGTCCTGGGCCTGCTGCAGCGGTTGCGCCCGCTGGCGTTGCCGAGGGGCGCTGACCCGGCCGTACAAACCACCCAGGCCAGGCAGGCGCTGGGCCGACGACGCGCTGACCCGGCGTAGCTGGTCCATGTCGAACAGCTCGCCAATGTGCACCGGCAAACGGCCCAGGCGTTCGACCAGGCGCTGCCGGGCCAGGCTGTTGATGGCCTGCAGGCGACCATCGGCATCCCAGGCCAGCAGGTAATCAGGCTGGCTTTCCACATAGCCCGGCGTGCCATGGGCGCGCATCACCCAGTGGCCCTGGGCAGTGTGCATGAAAAAGGCGTTTTCGATGTCGCGAGCGGTTTGCTCGACCAGCTGACGGATCAGGTGCTGGCTGCGGCGGTCGTCCGGTGACTGCAAGGCCGACACATCCACCACCCCCAGCAACTCACCCAACGGGTCGAACACCGGGGCCGCCGTGCAGGTCAGGCCGATGAACGCCGCCCGGAAGTGGTCGCGCTTGTGCACCGTGACCGGGGCCTTGCTGGTGAGCACCGCCGCCACGCCACAGGTACCCTCCTCGCCCTCCGACCAGCAAGTGCCCAGGTACAGGCCGGCTTTGCGACAGTCGTTGCGAATGGCCGATTCGACCCGGTAGTCGATGGTGCGCCCTTGGGCGTCGGTCAGCAGCACGCAATAGTCGGCGCCCCGCACGCGCTCGTGCAGGCGGGCCACGGCGTCGCTGGCGATGCGCAGAAACAGCTGCGCGCGTTCACGGCACTCATTGAGCAGGCTTTGGGAAAGGATGCGCGGGCCCTGCTGGGAGGCGGGGTCCAGGCGGTACAGCTCCATGGAACGGCGCCATGAATCGAGGATCAGCGGCGGTACCGGCGCCTGTGGCAGGCGGTCGGCATTCTTCAGCACCCTGCTGACGCAATCGACATGGGCTCGGGAGTTCGCGGCAAGCATTCGGGCCCTCCGGTTCTCGTTGCTGTTTTTATCGTTGTTCGGCCATTAAGCGCTTGCGCGCCCGCTCCGACAAGCACTGTGTGGTTACCGGCTGGCTTGAGACGCAGCGTCTCAGCGTCTCGCCCAACGCGGCTGCGCACTGGCACCGCGCGTCTCGCCGTGCCCGCCCTGCAGCCGCCACCAAGGCAGGCCAAAGCGCTCTGCAACGGCCCCTTCGGCGCCCTTGGGCAAAGCTGGCACCGCCCTTGCTCCTGTCTTGGCAAACAAGAATACGAGGTGCGCCATGCCGCTACCCGCCCCGCTTGTCGGGATCATTGCCAACCCTGCCTCCGGCCGTGACCTGCGCCGCCTGACGGCCAGCGCCGGGCTCTATTCGAGCACCGACAAGGCTTCGGCAATCCAGCGCCTGCTGGCCGCCTTCGGCGCCACGGGCATCGGCCAGGTGCTGCTGCCCAGCGACATGACCGGCATCGCCGCCGCCGTGCTCAAGGCCAGCCACGGCCCGGCTGCGCTCGACCAGCACTGGCCAGCCATCGAAATACTCGACCTGCCGTTGTCGCAGACCGTAGCCGACACCCGCCTGGCCACCCGACGCATGGTCGAGCGCGGTGTGGCGCTGATCGCCGTGCTGGGGGGCGATGGCACCCACAAGGCCGTCGCCGCCGAGGCGCAAGATGTGCCACTGCTGACCCTCTCCACCGGCACCAACAATGCCTTCCCCGAACTGCGCGAGGCCACCAGCGCCGGCCTTGCCGGTGGCCTGCTGGCCACCGGCCGGGTACCGGCCAGCATTGGCCTGCGCCGCAACAAGCGCCTGGTGGTGACAGTGCCGCAGCAGCAACTGGCCGAATGGGCCCTGGTGGAAGTGGCAGTGTCACCGCAGCGTTTCATCGGCGCCCGCGCACTCAGCCGCCGCGAAGACCTTGCCGAAGTTTTCGCCTGCTTCGCCGAACCGCATGCCATCGGCCTGTCGGCGCTGTGTGGCCTGTGGTGCCCGGTGTCGCGCCAGGCCCCGCACGGCGCCTGGGTTCGCCTGGCACCCGGCGCTGAACAGGCACTGCTCGCGCCGCTGGCCCCCGGCCTGCTGCAAGCCTGTGGCATCACCGCCAGCGGCACGCTGCTGCCCGATGTTGCCCACCGCCTGAGCCTGGCCAGCGGCACCCTGGCCCTGGACGGCGAGCGCGAAATCGAATTCGCCGAACACGACACCCCCACCATCACCCTCGACCACCGCGGCCCGCTCAGTGTGGACGTCGAGGCCGTGCTGGCGCATGCCGCCCGTCACCACCTGCTGGCCGTGCCTCGCGGCCATCGACTGCACCCTGCAAACCCGTGTTGAGACAACCCCGGAGAACAACAACATGTCCAATCAACTCAGTACCGAACAACTGCTGCATGCCTATGAAGTGATGCGCACCATCCGCGCCTTTGAAGAACGCCTGCACGTGGAGTTCGCCACTGGCGAAATCCCCGGTTTCGTGCACCTCTACGCCGGCGAAGAGGCCTCGGCTGCCGGGGTCATGGCCCACCTGCGCGACAGCGACTGCATCGCCTCGACCCATCGCGGCCATGGCCATTGCATCGCCAAGGGCGTGGATGTGTACGGCATGATGGCCGAAATCTACGGCAAGAAGACCGGCGTATGCGGTGGCAAGGGTGGCTCGATGCACATTGCCGACCTGGAGAAAGGCATGCTTGGGGCCAACGGTATCGTCGGCGCCGGCGCCCCCCTGGTGGCCGGCGCGGCGCTGGCGGCCAAGCTCAAGGGGCGCGACGACGTGGCGGTGGCCTTCTTCGGCGACGGGGCCTCCAACGAAGGCGCGGTATTCGAAGCCATGAACATGGCGTCGATCATGAACCTGCCGTGCATCTTCGTCGCCGAGAACAATGGCTACGCCGAAGCCACCGCCTCCAACTGGTCGGTGGCCTGCGACCACATCGCCGACCGCGCGGCCGGCTTCGGCATGCCCGGGGTGACCATCGACGGCTTCGATTTCTTTGCCGTGTACGAGGCCGCCGGTGCGGCCATCGAACGCGCCCGTTCCGGGCAAGGCCCATCGCTGGTCGAGGTCAAGCTCAGCCGCTACTACGGCCATTTCGAGGGCGACGCGCAAACCTACCGCGCGGCGGATGAAGTCAAGAACCTGCGCGAATCGCGCGACTGCCTGATGCAGTTCCGCAACAAGACCACCCGCGCCGGCCTGCTCACGGCCCAGCAGCTGGACGCCATCGACGCACGCGTCGAGGACCTGATCGAAGACGCTGTGCGCCGCGCCAAGTCCGACCCCAAGCCACTGCCCGCCGACCTGCTCAGCGATGTCTACGTCGCCTACCCCTGAGCCGCGCATTACAAGAACAACAGGAGAACCACCATGGCAAGAAAGATCAGCTACCAGCAGGCCATCAACGAAGCACTGGCCCAGGAAATGCGCCGCGACGACAGTGTGTTCATCATTGGCGAGGACGTTGCCGGCGGTGCCGGGGCGCCCGGTGAGGAAGACGCCTGGGGTGGCGTGCTGGGCGTGACCAAGGGCCTGTACCACCAGTTCCCGGGCCGGGTACTGGACGCTCCCCTGTCGGAAATCGGCTACGTCGGCGCAGCGGTCGGTGCCGCCACCCAGGGCCTGCGCCCGGTGTGCGAGCTGATGTTCGTGGACTTCGCCGGCTGCTGCCTGGACCAGATACTCAACCAGGCCGCCAAGTTTCGCTACATGTTCGGCGGCAAGGCAGTCACCCCGCTGGTGATGCGCACCATGTACGGCGCAGGCCTGCGCGCAGCGGCCCAGCATTCGCAAATGCTCACCTCGCTGTGGACGCACATTCCAGGCCTGAAGGTGGTGTGCCCATCCTCGCCCTACGACGCCAAGGGGCTATTGATTCAGGCGATCCGCGACAACGACCCGGTGATCTTCTGCGAGCACAAGCTGCTCTACAGCATGCAGGGCGAGGTGCCGGAAGAGGTGTACACGGTCCCCTTCGGCGAAGCCAACTTCCTGCGTGATGGCGATGACGTGACCCTGGTCACCTACGGGCGCATGGTGCATGTAGCCCTGGAGGCCGCCAACAACCTGGCCCGCCAGGGCATCGACTGCGAAGTACTGGACCTGCGCACCACCAGCCCGCTGGACGAAGACAGCATTCTGGAGAGCGTGGAAAAAACCGGCCGCCTGGTAGTCATCGACGAAGCCAACCCGCGCTGCTCGATGGCCACCGATATCAGTGCCCTGGTGGCGCAGAAGGCTTTCGCTGCGCTCAAGGGCCCGATCGAGATGGTCACCGCACCGCACACCCCGGTACCGTTCTCCGACGCCCTGGAAGACCTGTACATCCCCGACGCGGCGAAGATCGAGGCCGCCGTGCGCAAAGTGATCGAAGCTGCAAGGAGTGCCGCATGAGCCAGAGCCAGATCCATACCCTGACCATGCCCAAGTGGGGCCTGTCGATGACCGAGGGCCGGGTAGACACCTGGCTCAAGCAGGAAGGCGACCCGATAACCAAAGGCGATGAGGTGCTGGACGTCGAGACCGACAAGATCAGCAGCAGTGTCGAGGCCCCGTTCAGCGGCGTGCTGCGCCGCCAGGTGGCCAAGCCGGATGAAACCCTGCCGGTGGGCGCGCTGCTGGCCGTGGTCGTGGAAGGCGAAGCCGAAGAGGCCGAGATCGATGCCGTGGTGCAGCGCTTCCAGGCCGAGTTCGTCGCCGAAGGCGGCGCCGACCAGGCCCAGGGCCCGGCCCCGCAAAAGGCTGAAGTGGGCGGCCGCCTGCTGCGCTGGTTCGAGCTGGGTGAAGGCGGCACGCCGTTGGTGCTGGTGCACGGCTTTGGCGGCGACCTTAACAACTGGCTGTTCAACCACCCGGCGCTGGCGGCCGAGCGGCGGGTGATCGCCCTTGATCTGCCGGGGCATGGCGAGTCGGCCAAGGCCCTGCAGCGCGGCGATCTGGATGAACTGAGCGAGAGCGTGCTGGCCCTGCTTGACCACCTGGGCATTGCCAAGGCGCACCTGGCGGGGCATTCGATGGGCGGTGCAGTCAGCCTGAACCTGGCGCGCCTGGCACCGCAGCGGGTGGCCAGCCTGAGCCTGGTGGCCAGTGCCGGCCTGGGTGAAGCGATCAACGGGCAATACCTGCAAGGCTTCGTCAGCGCAGCCAACCGCAATGCCCTGAAGCCACAGATGGTGCAGCTGTTCGCCGACCCGGCGCTGGTCACCCGGCAGATGCTGGAAGACATGCTCAGGTTCAAGCGCCTGGAAGGCGTTGACCAAGCCCTGCAGCAATTGGCTGCGGCACTGGCCGAAGGCGACCGCCAACGCCACGACCTGCGTGGCGTGCTGGGGCAGCACCCAGCGCTGGTGGTGTGGGGCGGCAAGGACGCGATCATCCCGGCCAGCCATGCCGAAGGGTTGGAGGCCGAAGTACTGGTGCTGCCCGAAGCCGGCCATATGGTGCAGATGGAGGCGGCCGACCAGGTCAACCAGCAATTGCTCGCATTCCTGCGCAAGCACTGAACCTATTCCGTGAGCCTGGAGAACAACCATGAATGACTTGAGCCACACCCACATGCGCGCTGCCGTATGGCATGGCCGCAACGACATTCGCGTAGAACAGGTCCCCCTGCCAGCCGACCCGGCGCCGGGCTGGGTGCAGATCAAGGTCGACTGGTGCGGCATTTGCGGCTCCGACCTGCATGAGTACGTCGCCGGGCCGGTATTCATCCCGGTCGAGGCGCCGCACCCGCTGACCGGCATCCAGGGCCAGTGCATCCTCGGCCACGAATTCTGTGGTCAGATCGCCAAACTGGGCGAAGGCGTCGAAGGCTTTGCCGTCGGTGACCCGGTGGCTGCAGACGCCTGCCAGCATTGCGGCACCTGCTACTACTGTACCCATGGCCTGTACAACATCTGTGAACGCCTGGCCTTCACCGGCCTTATGAACAACGGCGCCTTCGCCGAGTGGGTCAATGTGCCGGCGAACCTGCTGTACCGCTTGCCGCAGGGCTTTCCGGCAGAGGCTGGCGCGCTGATCGAGCCGCTGGCGGTGGGCATGCATGCGGTGAAGAAGGCCGGCAGCTTGCTGGGCCAGACCGTGGTGGTGGTGGGCGCCGGCACCATCGGCCTGTGCACCATCATGTGCGCCAAGGCAGCCGGTGCGGCGCAGGTGATTGCGCTGGAAATGTCATCTGCGCGCAAGGCCAAGGCCAGGGAAGTCGGCGCCAGTGTGGTGCTCGACCCGAGCCAGTGCGATGCCCTGGCAGAGATTCGCGCGCTTACCGGCGGCCTGGGGGCGGATGTGAGCTTCGAGTGCATCGGCAACAAGCACACGGCCAAGCTGGCCATCGACACCATCCGCAAGGCCGGCAAGTGCGTGCTGGTAGGCATTTTTGAAGAGCCCAGCGAATTCAACTTCTTCGAACTGGTATCCACCGAGAAGCAGGTGCTGGGGGCATTGGCGTACAACGGCGAATTTGCCGATGTCATTGCCTTTATTGCAGACGGGCGGCTGGACATTCGACCGCTGGTGACCGGGCGGATCGGGCTGGAGCAGATTGTCGAGCTGGGGTTTGAGGAACTGGTGAACAACAAGGAGGAAAACGTGAAGATCATCGTGTCACCAGGCGGGCATTGATTGCACCTCAACCTGTGGGAGCGAGCGTGCCCGCGAAGCCGACGACTCGGTAGATGGCACCGGCTTCGCCGGTGTTCGCGGGCACGCCCGCTCCCACAGTTATCGAACAAGGCTCAAGGGATGTAAGACATTTCTGAATCTGAAACCAAATGCTTCAGCTTGGATCATCTAGCGAATTATCCTACGAGCTTGTCGGAAGTCGCTCCATTGTCGGGGAAACACCTCAGGGATACCGTCACAGAGTCGCCATGTATGGTGGCCGGGCGTGAGAAACCCGAAGATGTGTGATTGCGGCATTTGTCATGGCAGCCGTGCGCGGGCAGGCTTCGGTCTGGCCGAGCTCACACGTCCTCGGGTTTCTCACCCCGTGCACGGTCGCCACCCTATCCCGTGAGAAAGGATGCAGTGGTGACTATTTCCTGAACCGACGTGTGAGTTGTGATCATGAAAAAGATTGTCCCCGATCCACCCAAAACACTGACTTCCCGCCCCTTCTACACCATCAACCAGGACATGCCCTCGGTCGACGCAGTAATCCACACCCTGCAGTTGATGGCCGGCATTGAAGACACCCTGGACGAGTACATCTGCGCCAATGCCGGTGAGCCGGGTATCAACATGCTGGTCAATGCGGTACATCACGTACAGATGACCAAGGTACTGGCCGAGTTGCTGTTACATCGCCAGACCGGGGATATCACCTGGCATTGAGGTTGAGCTGACTGGCTTCATCTCCGGTAAGCCCACAGGTACTGCACAAGACCAAGGGCCAGCACAAATCCTGTAGGAGCGGCCTTGTGTCGCGATGGGGCGCGAAGCGGCCCCGGCGATATCTGCGGCGAAGCTGAAATCGTGGGGCCGCTGCGCGGCCCATCGCGACGCAAGGCCGCTCCTACAGGGGTGTCCGTCAGCGCAGGCGCTCGCTGTTTCAGGATCCCAATCTGCGTCATAATCGGCAGACCTATTGCCCGGTTCTCGCCATGCGTCCACTGCTCCCCATTACCCTGGTCCTGCTGCTCGCCGCCTGTGGCGATGGCGAATCGTTGCTGCCGCCGGATGCCCGCCTGCCCGACGGTGGGCGCTACCGGGGCCAGGTGGTCGATGGCCTGCTGCAGGGTGAGGGGCGGATCGACTACCCCAACGGCAGCTGGTATGCCGGCACCTTCAAGGACGGCCAGTGGCATGGCCAGGGCGAATGGCATGGCCAGAACGGCGAGGTGTACCGCGGCCAGTTCGCCGCGGGGCTGTTCGAGGGGCTGGGCGACCTGACCACACCGGGCAGCCACTATGCCGGCACGTTCAAGCACGGCCGCCGCGATGGCGAAGGCACCCTCAAGCAAGCCGACCAAACCTACCGCGGCCAATTCAAGGACGACCTGTACGACGGCGCCGGCGAGCTGGTGCTGGCCGACGGCAGCCGTTACCAGGGCCTGTTCGCCAAGGGCAAGCCCAACGGCGCGGGGGTGCGCAGCGACGCCAGCGGTAACCGGTTCAGCGGCCATTTCAGCAATGGCCAACTGCAAGGCAGCGGCACCTACGACAGCGTCGATGGCGAGCAGTACATCGGCGAGTTCAAGGACAACCGTATTGAAGGCCGTGGCCGCTACGAGAGTGCCGATGGCGATGTTTGGATCGGCCAATTCAAGGACGGCTCGCTGATCGGCGAAGGTGAATTGCTGGGCAGCGACGGCAGCCATTACAAAGGCACGTTCGCCGACTGGCGGCTGTCTGGCCAAGGCAGCTTGCAACTGGCCGAGGGCAGCCAGTACGTAGGCGGCTTCCTCAACGATGCCTACAACGGCAAGGGGCGCCTGATCCTGCCCAACGGCAAGGTCGAAAGCGGCGTGTGGGCCAACGGGGTGCGCGTGCGCGACCAGCATGGCACGCTGCTGCCCGACCCGCTTGACCTGGCCCTGCTCAACCAGGGCCGGCTACTGCAACAGGCGCTGGCCGCAGTGCCGCGCTCGGCCCCGCCGATTCAGCTGTACAGCCTGGTGGTGGGCGGTGATGGGCAACAGAGTGTGTTCCTACGTGAAGCCGACTACGTCAGCAACATGCTCAAGGTACGCTTTGGCGCCCGCGGCCAGGTGACCCTGGTCAACCACCGCGACCACCTGGCCAACCGCCCCATGGCAACCCGCGAGAACCTCACCCGTGCCGCCCGCACCCTGGCCGAGCGCAGCGGCCCGGAAGACCTGGTGTTCATCTACCTCACCAGCCACGGCAGCGCAGACCACCAGCTGGTGCTCGACCAACCCCGCCTGCAACTGGCCGACTTGTCCGCCGACGAGCTGGCAACGGCCCTTGCGCCGCTGAAGGATCGCGACAAGGTCATTGTCATCTCGGCCTGCTATTCAGGGGGGTATATCGCCCCGCTGAAAGATGAGCGTACCCTGATCATGACTGCCGCACGCGCCGACCGTGTCTCCTTCGGTTGCTCGGAGGAAGCTGATTTCACCTACTTTGGCGAAGCCCTGTTCGCCCAGGCCCTGAACCAGACCGACGACCTGAAACAGGCGTTTGAACTGGCACGCGGCAGTGTTGCCGAAAGGGAACAAAGGGAAGGTTTCGACGCCTCTGAGCCTCAGTTGTGGGCGCCGCCGGCGGTGCTTGAGCATTGGCAGCAGCTGCGCCGGCAACAGGCCGAAGAAGCATTGCGCAACACGACCCAGGCCAAGGTGGGCGCACAGGCAAAAAACCCGGGCAACCACTAGACTTGGGTGTAACAAGGGAGAGACATCATGTACTTGACGCCTCAGCATGTCCTGCTTGCCGGTGCCACCGGCCTCACCGGTGAACACCTGCTCGACCGCCTGCTCAACGAGCCCACCATCACCCGCGTGCTGGCCCCGACCCGCCGGCCGTTGGCCGAACATCCGCACCTGGAAAACCCGGTGGGTGACCCGGCAGTGTTCCTGCCGCAGCTGGCCGGCAGGGTCGACGTTGCCTATTGCTGCCTGGGCACCACCCTCAAACAGGCCGGCTCCGAGTCGGCGTTCCGCGCGGTGGACCTGGACATGGTGGTGGCGTTCAGCAAACGGGCCCGGGAAATGGGCGCACGGCATTTGCTGGTGGTCAGTGCCTTGGGCGCCGACCCGAAATCATCGATTTTCTACAATCGGGTGAAGGGCGAGATGGAAGAGGCGCTCAAAGCGCAGGATTGGCCGCAACTCACCATCGTGCGGCCGTCTCTGCTGCTGGGCGAGCGCATCAAGCCGCGGCTGGCAGAGCAGTTGGTTTCACCGTTGTCCCGGCTGATTCCGGGCAAATACCGAGGGATCGAGGCCTGCACCCTGGCCCGTGCGCTATGGCGCCTGGCCCTTGAGGAAGAAGACGGGGTGCGGATCGTGGAGTCGGATGAACTGCGCAAGCTGGGCAAGAAGTAAGCCGCAAGCATTGCACGGTACCTGTGGGAGCGGCCTTGCGTCGCGAAAGGGCCGCGCAGCGGCCCCGGATTTCAGCTTTTGCACAAACATGGCTGGGGCCGCTTTGCGGCCCATTCGCGACGCAAGGCCGCTCCCACACCACAGGACCGTGCAACCCCTCACAGCCCCCCTGTGGCCTGGAAGCCTACACCGGCAGCAGTCAGCAAGGACAACGGCAGCAACAGGGTATCAAGCAGCATGCTCCCTGGCAGGTCCAGCCCCGGATAGCTCGGGGCTTGAGCCCCAAACCGATCCTGCGGGCAGCAACCACCGTTGATCACATACAGATCCAGACGCGTACCGGCATACACCACCGGCGCCCCCGGCTTGTTGGCATCCAGCGTGCGCACCGTGGCACAACCACTGAGCAACCCCAGCGCCAGCAAGCCGGCCAGCGCCCGTTTCAATCATCCACCCCGAAGTGGTGCTCGCCCCAACGCGGCAGCATGTCCTGGGGAATGTTCAGCAGGTTGAGAACACGCGCCACGACGAAGTCGACCAGGTCGTCGATGGTTTGCGGCTGGTGATAGAAGCCCGGCGCCGCCGGCAGAATCACCGCGCCCATCTGCGACAACTTGAGCATGTTCTCCAGGTGAATGGTGGAGAATGGCGCTTCGCGGGGCACCAGAATCAACTGGCGGCGCTCCTTGAGGGTCACGTCGGCTGCGCGCTCGATCAGGTTGTTGCAGGCCCCGGTGGCAATCGCCGACAAGGTGCCGGTGGAACACGGCACCACCACCATCGCTGCTGGCGCGCCCGAGCCCGAGGCCACTGGGGACATCCAGTCTTCCTTGCCATACACGCGGATCTGCCCATCGGCAGCACCGGTGTATTCGGTGAGAAAGGCCTGCATCGCCTGGGGCTTGGCCGGCAGCAGCACATCGGTCTCGGTGGCCATTACCAGTTGCGCCGCCTTGGAGATCAGAAAATGCACCTCGCGGTCCTCGCGCACCAGGCAATCGAGCAGGCGCAGGCCGTACTGGGCGCCTGAAGCGCCCGTCATGGCCAGGGTAACGCGTTCCGGCCCGTTCACTTCAGCGCCTCGGCCAGCTTGCCATGCAGGCCGCCGAAGCCGCCGTTGCTCATGATCACCACGTGGGTGCCCGGGCGGGCCTGGCCCTTGATGCGTTCGATGATCGCTTCGAGGCTGTCGGCAACCACACTCGGTACCTTGCACTGCGCAGCAGTAGCAGCGAGGTCCCAGCCCAGGTTGGCCGGCGCGTACCAAATCACTTGGTCGGCGTCGTTGACGCTTTCTGGCAGGCCATCGCGGTGTGCACCCAACTTCATCGAGTTGGAGCGCGGTTCGATTACCGCGATCACCGGCGCCTCGCCAACGCGCTTGCGCAGGCCGTCGAGGGTAGTAGCGATGGCAGTAGGATGGTGAGCGAAGTCATCGTAGATCGTCACGCCCTGCACTTCGGCAACCTTCTCCATGCGCCGCTTGACGCTCTTGAAGGCGCAGAGGCCCTCGATGCCCATGGCCGGCACCACGCCTACATGGCGGGCGGCTGCCAGGGTAGCCAGGGCGTTGGCGACGTTGTGCTGACCGGTCAGCGCCCAGTCCACCACGCCTTGCGCCTGGCCCTCGAACAGCACTTCGAAACGCGAGCCATCGGCGCTGAGCAGGCGGGCCTGCCACTGGCCACCTTCACCCGTGGTGTGTACCGGCGTCCAGCAGCCCATGCCGATGACCCGCTCCAGCGCTTGTTCGGTGGTCGGGTGGATGACCAGGCCTTCGCTGGGGATGGTGCGCACCAGGTGGTGGAACTGCCGCTCGATCGAGGCCAGGTCCGGGAAAATGTCTGCGTGATCGAACTCAAGGTTGTTGAGGATCGCAGTGCGCGGGTGGTAGTGCACGAACTTTGAACGCTTGTCGAAGAAGGCACTGTCGTACTCGTCGGCTTCGACCACGAAGAACGGCGTAGCCCCCAGGCGGGCCGACACCGAGAAGTTCTGCGGTACACCGCCAATCAGGAAGCCCGGGCTCATGCCGGCGTGCTCCAGCACCCAGGCCAGCATGCTGCTGGTGGTGGTCTTGCCGTGGGTACCGGCAACGGCCAGCACCCAACGGCCTTGCAGCACGTGGTCGGCCAGCCACTGCGGGCCGGAAACATAAGGCAGGCCCTTGTTCAGCACGTACTCAACCGCCGGGTTGCCGCGCGACATGGCGTTGCCGATCACCACCAGGTCGGGTGCCGGCTCCAGTTGAGCCGGGTCGTAGCCTTGGGTCAGCTCGATGCCCTGGGCTTCGAGCTGCGTGCTCATCGGCGGGTAGACGTTGGCGTCCGAACCGGTCACGCGATGGCCAAGCTCCTTGGCCAGCACTGCCAGCGAGCCCATGAAAGTGCCGCAAATACCGAGAATGTGAATATGCATGGTCGACCTCGCAAAACATCGAGGCAGGGTAGCCCAGGGCGCGACAAATCGCACCCGCTGTTTCGCTCAGTCGCCCCGGGTGATGCCGTGTTTGCGCAGTTTTCGATACAAGGTATTGCGGCTGATGCCCAAGTGTTCGGCGACACGGGTGAGGTGCCAGTGTTTTGCCTGCAGCACCTCAATGAGCGCTTGCCGTTCTGCGTCCTGCAACACCTCGATACCCTCACCTGGTCCATTGTCGGACCTGTGGGAGCGGGCGAGCCCGCGAACCGGGGCAACGCCCTCGCCTTGTGTCGACTGGGCAGACGGCTTCGCGGGCGCGCCCGCTCCCACAGACCCGGTGTGGCTGCGCACAATGGCAGGGAGATCCGGGAAAGTGATGCGGGCACCTTCGCAAAGCGCCACCAGGGTACGCAGCACGTTGCGCATCTGCCGCACGTTGCCCGGCCAGGCGAAGTCCAGCAGCGCCTGGCGCGCCCTCGGTTCGATGTCGATCAATTGGCCCTGCGCCTCCTGGCGCAGCAGGAAGTCCAGCAACTGCGCCTTGTCACTGCGCTCGCGTACGGCCGGCAATGCCACTTCCAGGCCGTTGAGGCGGTAATACAGGTCTTCACGGAAACTGCCCTGCTCGACCCGCTGCAGCAGGTCACGGTGGGTGGCGCTGACGATGCGCACGTCCACTGCCTGTGGCTCGCCGCCGATCGGCACTACCTGACGCTCCTCCAGCACGCGCAGCAGGCGTGTCTGCAGGGCCAGCGGCATGTCACCGATCTCGTCCAACAGCAAGGTGCCACCATCGGCTTGCAACAGCTTGCCGCGCATGCCTTCCTTGCGCGCACCGGTGAAGCTGCCACCGCGGTAGCCGAACAGCTCGCTCTCGATCAGGCTTTCAGGGATCGAGGCACAGTTGATGGCCACGAAGGGTTGGCTGCGGCGCTCACTGGCCTGGTGCACGGCCTGGGCAAAGGCCTCTTTGCCGCAGCCGGTCTCGCCGCGCAGCAGCAGTGGCACATCGCGCTCGAACACCCGCACACTGCGGCGGAAATCATTCTGCAACGCCGGGTCGAGCAGGCATACCAGCGGCTCTGCAGCACGCGTAGGCCGCGGCTGGGCCACGGGCACCGACCATACAGGCGCGCGCGCCTGCCCGCGCAGGCTGGCGAACACCTGGCGGCCGTCCAGGGTGCGCAGCGGCCAGGCCGTGCTGCCCCCGGGCGTGGCGCGGCCGAACAGCTCATCGTGGCTGCAGGCAAAAAACCGCTCCAACGGCTGGCCCAGCACACCACTGCGTACGCTGCCCAGCAGGTTCAGGGCGCTCTGGTTGGCCGCGCAGATCCGGCCATCACCGTCGAAGGCCAGCAGGCCCTCGCTGAACAGGCCAACCGACTCCGCCTGCAGGTGAAAACGCAGCAGCCACTGCTGCTCGAAATGGCGCAGGAAGTAGCAGCTTTCGATCATCTTGGCCGACAGGTTGACCAAGGCCATGGTATGGAACTGGCTTTGCCGTGAAACGTCGGGGCGTGCCGAGGATACGTCGAGCACCGCCAGCAACTCGCCATGGGGGTCGAACACCGGGCTGGCCGAGCACGTCAGCCCGGTGTGGCGGCCGCGGAAGTGCTCGTTCTGGTGGATGGTCAGCGCCTGGCGCTCGACCAGGCAGGTGCCGATGCCATTGGTGCCTTCACGCGCCTCGCTCCAGTCGGCGCCCAGCCACAGCCCGGCATGCTCGAAGCTGCGCCGCTCGCTGGCCGCGCTGACGCAATTGAGGATCACCCCGCGGGCATCGGTCAGCAACACCGCATGGCCGGCCCCGGAGAGCTGCTGGTGCAGGCTGTTCATTTCGTGGTCGGCGATCTGCAGCACCTGGCGCAAGCGCTCGCGGCTTTCCAGCAAGCGCCCGTGCTCGAGCACCACCGGCGCCTCGATCACCGTTGGGTCGAGGTGGTAGTCCTCCAGGCAACGCAACCAGGAGCGGGCAATGGAGGGGTCGCTGACGCCCTCGCCAGCACCACCATGGGCCACAGTGTGGACCTGCCGGGCATGGCGGCTGAAGTGATTGCTCTGCATTGTTGTAGTTCTCCGCAGATAGAGCGTGCCACCAGCATCCTCCACCGGCGAAGGCATTGCAATGCACCCACGGGTGACGTGTCGTGAACGGCACAAAATGTCACCCCCAGGCGTACCGCAACCGGCACAGGCTGGCTGCCAAGTGCCCGCCACACCCGCCCAAGCCATTGATTTTACGGGTGCCGCCCACGCTGGCCCAACCTTTGCTCTACGCTTTCCAACTCCCTAACAAACACAATAGCCAGGAGACACACCATGCGTTACGCACATCCCGGTACCGAAGGCGCGAAGGTTTCCTTCAAGAACCGCTACGGTAACTACATCGGTGGTGAGTTCGTTCCTCCGGTAAAGGGTGAATACTTCACCAACACGTCCCCGGTGAACGGCCAGCCGATTGCCGAATTCCCCCGCTCCACTGCCGAAGACATCGACAAGGCACTGGACGCTGCCCACGCTGCCGCCGACGCCTGGGGCCGCACCTCGGTGCAGGACCGCTCCAATGTGCTGTTGAAAATCGCCGACCGCATCGAGCAGAACCTCGAACTGCTGGCCATTACCGAAACCTGGGACAACGGCAAACCGATCCGCGAAACCCTGAATGCCGACATTCCGCTGGCGGTCGATCACTTCCGCTATTTCGCTGGCTGCATTCGTGCACAAGAAGGTGGCGCCGCCGAAATCAACGAAGGCACCGTGGCCTACCACATCCACGAACCGCTGGGCGTGGTCGGGCAGATCATCCCGTGGAACTTCCCGATCCTGATGGCCGCCTGGAAGCTTGCACCGGCCCTGGCCGCTGGCAACTGCGTGGTGCTCAAGCCGGCCGAACAGACCCCGCTGGGCATCACCGTGCTGCTGGAAGTGATCGGTGACCTGCTGCCCAAAGGCGTGCTCAACGTGGTGCAGGGCTATGGCCGCGAAGCAGGTGAAGCGCTGGCGACCAGCAAGCGCATCGCCAAGATTGCCTTCACCGGCTCTACCCCGGTTGGCTCGCACATCATGAAATGCGCCGCCGAAAACATCATCCCGTCCACCGTGGAACTGGGCGGCAAGTCGCCGAACGTGTACTTCGAAGACATCATGCAAGCCGAGCCGAGCTTCATCGAGAAAGCGGCCGAAGGCATGGTGCTGGCTTTCTTCAACCAGGGCGAAGTGTGCACCTGCCCATCGCGTGCGCTGGTGCAGGAGTCGATCTACCCGCAGTTCATGGAAGTGGTGATGAAGAAGGTGCTGCAGATCAAGCGCGGCGACCCTCTGGACACCGACACCATGGTTGGCGCACAGGCCTCGCAGCAGCAGTTCGAGAAGATCCTCTCGTACCTTGAGATCGCCCAGCAGGAAGGTGCCGAGTTGCTGACCGGTGGCAAGGTTGAAAAACTCGAAGGCTCGCTGGCCACCGGTTACTACATCCAGCCGACCCTGCTCAAGGGCAACAACCGCATGCGCGTGTTCCAGGAGGAAATCTTCGGCCCGGTGGTCAGCGTCACCACCTTCAAGGACGAAGCCGAAGCGCTGGCGATCGCCAACGACACCGAGTTCGGCCTGGGCGCCGGCGTGTGGACCCGCGACATCAACCGCGCTTACCGCATGGGCCGCGGGATCAAGGCTGGCCGTGTATGGACCAATTGCTACCACCTGTACCCGGCGCATGCCGCGTTCGGTGGCTACAAGAAGTCCGGGGTTGGGCGCGAAACCCATAAGATGATGCTCGACCACTACCAGCAGACCAAGAACCTGCTGGTGAGCTACGACATCAATCCGTTGGGCTTCTTCTAAGCAACTAGCTGCAAGCTTCAAGCTTCAAGCTTCAAGCTTCAAGCTTCAAGCTTCAAGCTTCAAGCTTCAAGCTTCAAGCTTCAAGCCGCAAGAATAAAGCGAATCGCCCGCCGACTCGCTTTTCTCTTGCAGCTTGCAGCTTGCAGCTTGCAGCTTGCAGCTTGCAGCTTCAGTCTTGCAGCTCCCTGGCTCGCTTCCTGCAGTACCCATCACCATCGGCGCGGATCCCTTCCGCCCACCAAGAAAAACAACAGGTGAAACTATGCCAAGCGATCAATCCGCCGGCTCGCCGGCAGGCTCTTCCGTCGACTTCGAGAAGGTCGGTTCGGACTATTTCCAGCAACGTGAATTGAAAAAAGGCGCGGCCGGCTGGGTGCTGCTGGTCGGCCTGGGGGTGGCCTATGTCATTTCCGGCGACTACGCCGGCTGGAACTTCGGCCTGGCCCAAGGTGGCTGGGGCGGCATGTTCCTCGCGACCCTGCTGATGGCCACCATGTACTTGTGCATGTGCTTCTCGCTGGCCGAGCTTTCCTCGATGATCCCGACCGCTGGCGGTGGCTACGGCTTTGCCCGCAGCGCCTTCGGCCCCTGGGGCGGTTTCCTTACCGGCACGGCGATCCTCATCGAATACGCGATCGCCCCCGCCGCCATCGCGACCTTCATCGGCGCCTACTGCCAGTCGTTGTTCGGCATTGGCGGCTGGATGATCTACCTGGCGTTCTACGTGGTGTTCATCGGCATCCACATCTTCGGGGTGGGCGAAGCACTGAAGTTGATGTTCATCATCACGGCCATCGCCGCCATTGCCCTGGCGGTGTTCCTGGTGGCCATGGTGCCCCATTTTGATGCAGCCAACCTGTTCGACATCGCCAAAACGGACGCTGTCGGCGCCAGCAGCTTCCTGCCGTTCGGCTATGTCGGGGTATGGGCGGCGATCCCGTATGCCATCTGGTTCTTCCTCGCCGTCGAAGGCGTGCCTCTGGCCGCCGAAGAAACCAAGAACCCCAAGCGTGACCTGCCACGCGGCCTGATCGGCGCCATGCTGGTGCTGCTGGCCTTTGCCCTGCTGATCCTGGTGGTCGGCCCTGGCGGCGCGGGTTCCGAGGCGCTGAAAGCTTCCGGCAACCCCCTGGTCGAAGCATTGGCCAAAGCCTACGGCGGCGCTACCTGGATGGGCAGCTTCGTCAACCTAGTCGGCCTGGCCGGCCTGATCGCCAGCTTCTTCTCGATCATCTATGCCTATTCGCGGCAGATTTTCGCCCTGTCCCGCGCCGGCTACCTGCCGCGCAAGCTGTCGGAAACCAACAAGAGCAAGGCGCCGGTCATGGCCCTGGTCATTCCTGGCATCATCGGTTTTGCGCTGTCGCTGACTGGCCAGGGCGACCTGCTGATCCTGGTCGCGGTATTCGGCGCTACGCTGTCGTACGTGCTGATGATGGCCGCGCATATCACCCTGCGCATCCGCCGGCCGAAGATGGAGCGCCCGTACCGTACCCCTGGCGGCATCTTCACCTCCGGCCTGGCCCTGGTGCTGGCGTGCATCGCCGTGGTCGCCGGTTTCCTGGTGGACCCGCGCGTGGTGATTGGCGCCGCAGTGATCTATGCGGTATTAATTGCCTACTTTGCTTTCTACAGCCGCCACCACCTGGTAGCGGGCACCCCGGAAGAGGAATTCGCCGCGATCCAGCAGGCCGAAGAGGCTCTGCACTGACCGGCGCCACCCGCCGCGGGGCAACCCGCGGCTCTGGAGATTCTGTATGGCAAGTTTCGTACACACGGTCGGCCACCTGGTCTACCGCTTCGACAGCCTCAAGGATGTCATGGCCAAGGCCAGCCCGGCGCGCTCCGGGGACTACCTGGCAGGCGTTGCGGCAAGCAACGACGGCGAGCGCGTAGCCGCGCAGATGGCCTTGGCCAATATCCCGCTGACGCATTTTCTCAACGAAGCCCTGATCCCCTACGAAGCCGACGAGGTCACCCGGCTGATCATCGACAGCCATGATGCCCAGGCATTTGCGCCGGTCAGCCACCTCACCGTCGGCGGCCTGCGTGACTGGTTGCTGAGTGAAGAGGCCAACGAGGACAGCCTGCGCGCCCTGGCGCCAGGGCTGACCCCGGAAATGGCGGCGGCGGTATCGAAGATCATGCGCGTGCAGGACCTGGTGCTGGTGGCGCAAAAAATCCGTGTGGTCACCCGTTTTCGCGGCACCATGGGCCTGCGCGGGCGCCTGTCGACCCGCCTGCAGCCCAACCACCCGACGGACGAGCCGGCCGGCATTGCCGCCAGCATTCTCGACGGCCTGTTGTACGGCAACGGCGATGCCATGATCGGCATCAACCCGGCAACCGACAGCATTGCCTCGATCTGCGCCCTGCTGGAAATGCTCGATGCCATCATCCAGCGCTACGACATACCCACCCAGTCCTGCGTGCTGACCCACGTCACCACCTCCATCGAAGCGATCAACCGCGGCGTGCCGCTGGACCTGGTGTTCCAGTCCATCGCCGGTACCGAAGCGGCCAATGCCGGCTTCGGCATCAACCTGAACGTGCTGCAGGAGGGTTACGAAGCCGGCCTTTCGCTCAAGCGCGGCACCCTGGGGCAGAACCTGATGTACTTCGAAACCGGCCAGGGCAGTGCGCTGTCGGCCAATGCCCACCACGGGGTCGACCAGCAAACCTGCGAAACCCGCGCCTATGCCGTGGCCCGCCACTTCAAGCCGTTCCTGGTCAACACCGTGGTCGGTTTCATTGGCCCGGAGTACCTGTACAACGGCAAGCAGATCATCCGCGCCGGCCTCGAAGACCACTTCTGCGGCAAGCTGCTGGGCGTGCCGATGGGCTGCGACATCTGCTACACCAACCACGCCGAGGCCGACCAGGACGACATGGACACCCTGCTGACCCTGCTGGGTGTGGCCGGGATCAATTTCATCATGGGTATCCCCGGCTCCGACGACATCATGCTCAACTACCAGACCACCTCGTTCCACGACGCGCTCTACGCGCGCCAGACCCTGGGCCTGAAGCCCGGGCCGGAATTCGAGGCATGGCTGGCCCACACCGGCATCTTCACCCAGGCCGATGGCCGGGTGCGCTTCGGTGACAACCTGCCGCCGGCCTTCCGCCAGGCCTTGGCACAGCTTGCATAGGGATCACCATGGACCATCACACCCCTACCCCTGAAAACCCTTGGCTGGCCCTGCGCACGCTGACCCCGGCGCGTATCGCCCTGGGCCGCAGCGGTACCAGCCTGCCGACCGGGGCGCAACTGGACTTCCAGTTCGCCCATGCCCAGGCCCGTGATGCCGTGCACCTGGCGTTCGACCACGCTGGCCTGGCTACCCAGCTGGCTGAACGCGGCCGCGAAAGCCTGGTGCTGCACAGCGCCGCCAGCGACCGCCACGAATATCTGCAACGGCCCGACCTGGGCCGGCGCCTGAACGAAGCATCGGTCGCCACCCTGCGCCAGCACGCCCAGGCCAACCCAGGCGGGGTCGACCTGGCCATCGTGGTTGCCGATGGCCTATCGGCGCTTGCCGTGCACCGGCATACCTTGCCGTTGCTGAGCCGGTTCGAGGAACAGGCCGCCGCCGACGGCTGGACCAGCGCACCGGTGGTGCTGGTGCAGCAGGGCCGCGTGGCAGTGGCCGATGAGGTGGGTGAACTGCTGGGCGCTCGCATGACAGTAATGCTGATCGGCGAGCGGCCCGGGCTCAGTTCGCCCGACAGCCTGGGGCTGTATTTCACCTATGCGCCAAAGGTCGGCCTGACCGATGCCTACCGCAACTGCATTTCCAACGTACGCCTGGAGGGCTTGAGTTATGGCATGGCCGCACACCGCCTGCTGTACCTGATGCGTGAAGCCTGCCGGCGCCAGCTGTCGGGGGTGAATCTGAAGGACGAAGCCGAGGTCCATAGCATCGACAGCGAACATGGCCCCGCGCAGCGAGGCAACTTCCTGCTTGGCGAGGGCTGAACACCCTGTCATGCAAAGCGGATTGCGCCGCGGGCCGGGCTTGGGGCAGCATGCCCTCGAAGCTGCTGGCAATCCGCTGTTTTCCCTAATGGACTCTGAGGGCCGCACATGCGCATCATCAAGGCAAAACTGGAACACCTCGACCTGTTGACGCCTATGTTCGTCAAATACCGTGAATTCTATGGGCAACTGCCCTATCCCGACAGCTCGCGCAGCTTCCTGGAAAAACGCCTGCAGCGGGACGAATCGGTGATCTACCTGGCACTCCCCGATGATGACGACAACAAGCTGCTGGGCTTCTGCCAGTTGTACCCGAGCTACTCGTCGCTGTCGCTGAAGCGGGTATGGATCCTCAACGATATCTACGTGGCCGAAGACTCCAGGCGCATGCTGGTAGCAGACCACCTGATGCGCGAAGCGAAGAAAATGGCCAAGGACACCAACGCCGTGCGCATGCGGGTGTCCACAAGCAGCAACAATGACACGGCGCACAAGACCTACGAGTCCATCGGTTTTCGTGAAGATACCGAGTTCAAGAGCTACATTCTGCCCATCAACCCGGATTGACCTGCGTCCGCCCCTGCGCGGGCAAGCCCACCCAGGGGCGGATACGGCACTACCGCGTGCAGTAACCCCCCGCTACAAACTCCCCGGGCATGATCGTCACTTAGCCGTATAATGGCCGGCCTGTCATGTGTGAAAATTTACCGATCCGCCGGTAAACCGAGCCTACGCCCAAGAACACAGGTGCTGTACATGGATTTCAACCCGCTCGACCTTATCCTGCATCTCGATGCCTACCTCGATTTGCTGGTCACCAATTACGGCCCCTGGATCTACGCCATCCTGTTTACCGTGATCTTCTGTGAAACCGGGCTGGTGGTGATGCCCTTCCTGCCGGGCGATTCGTTGCTGTTCATCGCCGGCGCCGTAGCCGCAGGGGGCGGCATGGACCCGGTCTTGCTGGCCGGCCTGCTGATGGCTGCTGCAATCATGGGCGACAGCACCAACTACGTGATCGGGCGCACGGCAGGCGAGCGTTTGTTCAACAACCCCAATTCGAAGATCTTCCGTCGCGATTACCTGCAGCGGACCCACGACTTCTACGAGCGCCACGGCGGCAAGACCGTGACCATGGCGCGCTTCCTGCCCATTCTGCGCACCTTCGCCCCGTTCGTGGCCGGTATTGCCCACATGCATTACCCGCGCTTCCTGGGCTTCAGCGTGGCCGGCTCGTTGCTGTGGGTAGGTGGCCTGGTCACCTTGGGCTACTTCTTCGGTAACGTGCCGTTCATCAAGCAACACCTGTCGCTGATGGTAGTGGGCATCATCATCCTGTCGTTGGTCCCGATGATCCTCGGCCTGCTGCGTACCCGCCTGGGCCGCGCAGCCAAGGCGCACTGACCGGCCAGCATGTGGTCGTTCCGCGCCTGGCGGCGCAAGCGGGCCTTGGCACGCTACCCGATCACGCCACAGCAATGGCAGGCCGTACGCGAATGCCTGCCGATGCTGGACGGCATCACCGACGAAGAAGACCACTGGCTGCGCGAAGCCTGCATCCTGTTCCTGCTCGACAAGCACCTCACGTGCCTGCCGGGCGTTGAACTGGGCGACCAGCAGCGGCTGCTGCTGGCCGCCCAGGCGCAACTGCCACTGCTGCACCTGGGCGAACTGAACTGGTACCAGGGCTTTCACGAAATCGTGCTCTACCCCGACGACTTCAAGAGCCCGCAGCGCCACCGCGATGCCAGTGGCGTGGAGCACGTGTGGGACGGCGAGCACAGTGGCGAGGCCTGGCAGCAGGGCCCGATCATCCTGGCCTGGAACGGCGTACTGGCCAGTGGCGGCTGGGAGGCCTACAACCTGGTCATCCACGAACTGGCGCACAAGCTCGACATGCTCAATGGCGATGCCAACGGCCTGCCGCCGCTGCACAGCGGCATGCCCGTGGCCGAGTGGGCCACCGCCATGCAACAGGCCTACGACGACCTCAACCGCCAGCTCGATGCCAACCCCGACGCCGAAACCGCCATCGACCCCTATGCGGCAGAGAACCCCGCCGAGTTTTTTGCCGTCACCAGCGAATACTTCTTTAGTGCCCCCGACCTGCTCCATCAGGCCTATCCATTGGTCTATCAGCAGTTGGCGCTGTTCTACCGGCAAGACCCGCTGGCGCGCCTGCGCCGGCTTCAGGCCGAGCACCCCGACTACCGCGAAAGCCACGCCTGACGCGGCCGCACATCAGGCCAGGCGTGGCATGCCCCGGCAGAATGTGCCTATAATCGTCGCCACTTTTTTGGTCAAACACGGGGGCACTGCCCAATGAGCTACAGCAAGATTCCGGCGGGCAAAGACCTGCCGAACGACATCTACGTCGCCATCGAGATCCCGGCCAACCACGCGCCGATCAAATACGAGATCGACAAGGACAGCGACACGCTGTTCGTCGACCGCTTCATGGCTACCCCGATGTTCTACCCAGCCAACTACGGCTTCATCCCGAACACCCTGGCGGACGACGGTGATCCGCTCGACGTGCTGGTCGTTACCCCGTACCCGGTCGCCCCAGGCTCGGTTATCCGCGCCCGCCCGGTTGGCGTACTGAACATGACCGACGACGGCGGCGGCGACGCCAAGGTCATCGCGGTTCCTCACGACAAGCTGTCGCAGCTGTACGTCGACGTGAAGGAATACACCGACCTGCCAGCCCTGCTGATTCAGCAGATCGAGCACTTCTTTGCCAACTACAAAGACCTCGAGAAGGGCAAGTGGGTCAAGATCGAAGGCTGGGAAGGCGCTGACGCTGCCCGTGCCGCGATCACCAAATCGGTCGCTGCCTACAAGGGCTGATACCGGTTGCAGGAAGAACCCCGCCATGGCGGGGTTTTTTTATGGCCAATCGCTGTACTCGGCGAATACTCCTACACAGCCCTACAGCTGTGCCCTACAACCAGCCACTTTTCATACAAGCCCCGTCAACATCAAGTTGATATCCTTGCTGGCACCGCGCCGCTACACTCGCTGGCATGAAGACCTCCGGTGACCGCCTCAGGGCCCTGCTTCACGAATGCGGCCTTACCCCTTCCGATTTCGCTGCCCAACGCGGCGTCACACCGCAGCACGTCAATAATTGGGTCAAGCGCGGCGTGCCCCTGGCACGGCTGGACGAAATGGCAGACCTGTTCTGTGTGCATCGCCGCTGGCTGCACACGGGCGAAGGGCCCAAGAACCCCAGCCCGATCCTGCGCAACGCCCGGCCGCGAAAGTTGCACACGCCTGCGCCGTCCCCGCTGCTGGTGGACCATGGCCGGCTGGTCAAGGTGCCGTACTACGAACTGCATGACGGCCTGCTCAGCCCAGTCGCCAGCAAACACCTGCGCCTGCCGGCAAAAGCGCTGCAGGGGTTGGGGGTTCGGGCCGACGATGCAATCAGCGTGACGATGCCCGACAGCAACATGCTGCCGCTGATCCCGCAGGAGGCGGTGCTGGTGATCGACGTGAGCATGACCCAGGTGTTCCAGGGCGAAACCTACGCCTTGCTGCACAACGGCGCGCTGCGGGTGAATACCCTCAGCCTCGGCCAACATGGCACGCTGTACCTGCACAGCCATGACCGGCGCAACTATGCGGTTGAGCGCTATACCCCGGCGCAGCGCCAGGCGCAGGGCCTGGAAGTGCTTGGATGGGTGTTCCACTGGTCGTATTTTCGCCAGCAGCGGCCCGGTTGAAACACCCTGTGCCATTTTTTGCTGGGCATCCAGAGCGTGCCCTTGTATGCTACGCCGCACATTCAGCCCCGACCGGCGCAAGCCGCAGTCCAGAGGGCTCGGCGACATCTCACACGGGTGTCTGCCATCTCTTCCAGGCCCTTGTGGCCACACAGTTAAGGCGATTGCGGCTTACCATAAATTAGTCGGAAGCGTCCCCGAGAAGCCGGCCACAAGCCGGCTTTTTAATGCCCCCGCATACTCGCCCGCCCGCCCGGGCAGAGCGCTTTCAGCCAGAGCAACCCTCAGAAGTCATAGCGCGCGCCCACCATCATGCTGCGCGACGGCCCATAGAAGTTGAAGGTCGACGTCGAGCCCACGCGCGACAAGTAATCGCGGTCGAACAGGTTGTTGACGTTGAATGTGGCGGTCAGCTGCGAAGTGACCGGGTACGACAGCATCGCATCCACCGTGGCATACCCTGGCGCATCGATGCGCACGCCACCGTTCTCGGCGTAAAAGTTGCTCATCGCCGAAATACCGCCCCCGATTGCCAGGCCGCTCAACGGGCCTCGGCTGATGGTGTACTTGCTCCACAATGAGGCCTGGTTGCGCGGCATGATGAAGAACGTGGTCTCGGCATCGCCCTCGACGGTTTCGGTTTCCATCCAGGTGTAGCCGGCCAGCAGTTCCCAGTTCGGCGTCAGCTTGCCGCTTACTTCCACTTCCGCGCCCTTGACCCGGGTTTTACCGGCGGCTACCGAGTCGGTGGTCGCCACGCCATCGGCGTCGTACAGGGTGGTAGCACGGTGCTTGTCGGTCAGGCGGAATACCGACAACCGCGTGTTCAGGTCGCCCCCAAAGTAGCTGCTTTTCAAGCCGAATTCATACTGCTCGCCTTCCCGGGGCTTCAACACCCGGCCGCTGCTGTCGGTGGCTGACTGCGGCTTGAACACCTGCGAATAACTGGCGTACAGCGCGTGGGTGTCGGTGAGGTCGTAGACCACGCCGCCGTAGGGGGTGAAGTGGCCGTCGACGCGCTTGCTGTCGTTGGTGCTGGCGCCACTGCCGAGGGTGGTGGTGTAGAAGTCACCGCGGTACCAGCTGAAACGCCCACCGGCGATCAACGCCAGGCGCTCGACGGGGCGGAAGGTAACCTTGGAGTACAGGCCATATTCCTCTTCCTGCATACCGGTTTCGCTGCTGTAGTTGGGCGACGGCTTGGCAAACTGCTTTGGCGAGTAGGTGTTGACGTTGATGGCGCCCAGGTTGGTCGTGCCATTGAGGTACTCGGTGTCGTAGTTCTTGTAGTCGCTGCCGACCACGAACTCGCTGACCTGGCCGAAGGTCTCGAACGGCTGGCTGTAGCTGGCGTCCAGCGAGTAGGTGTCCTGCGTGAAATCGCGGGCGCTGGCACGCTCGGAATTGCCACCGGTAGTGGCGTTGGTGGCGGTGAAGGCGTACAGGTACTGGGTGTCGCGGTGGGAGCCACGGGCGGCAATACGGCCGTAACCGCCGTTGTCGAAGCGGTGGGTCAGTTCGGCGACCAGGTCGGTGGTCTTGCCGTCGAAGTAGTTCCAGTCGGCCCCGAGGAAGCGTGAATGGCTGAAGTCGGGCACCTCACCCGACAAGGTGGCCGGGTAGCCATTATGCGGGGTGATGTTCTTCACTTCGTGCATCAGGCCGAACGACACGGCAGTAGCGTCGCTCAGGTCGATGTCCAGGGCACCATAGTAGCTATTGCTGGTGTTGGCGTTGTAGTCGACCTCGCCATTGGTGTCATCACGCGAAGCGATGAAGCGCCCACGCACACGACCCGCATCGTCCAGCGGCCCGCTCAGGTCGAGTTCTTCGTGGTTGGTGTCCCATGTGCCATAGCTGCCTTCGACGTGGCCCTGGAACTCGGCGGTGGGGCGCTTGCGCACCATGTTCACGATGCCGCCCAGCTCGCTGGTGCTGCTGAACAGCCCCGCCGGGCCGCGCATGATTTCGACCCGGTCGAACGCTGCCAACGACGGCACAGTACCGAAGATGCTGGCCATGGGCGCCGGTAGCCCGTCGATATTGAACTCGCTGTACTCGTAGCCACGGGCATAGATGGACGAGCGGCCACTGTCGTTGGTCAGGGTCCGCAGGCCGGCGGTGTACTTGGCCAGGTCATCCAGGTGCACGAACTGGCGATCCTTGACGTAATCCTGGGTGTACACGGTGATCGACTGCGGGATGTCCTTGAGCGCCGCCGGGGTCTTGGTGCCCACGGTTGCAGCATCGACACTGTAGCCGCCGGTTTGCTCCGAAGGCAGCATGTCGTACAGGCGGTTGCCCTCGATGGTCAGTGCCGGCAGGTCGAGCGAGTTGCCACCACCGGCCGCCTGCGTCGCTACCGTTTCAGCCAGTGCCGACACCGAAAAGGGCGCCAGCAGCCCTACTACCAGCCAGCCCCGCACCCGTCGCGGGCCCCCCACACTGATCAAACCGCTCATGACACACCCTCGCCCAATTGATAATAATTCGCAAACGACAGAAATTGCTTTTTGCGGAAGATACCGGAGCGAAAACCGGGGTGCAGCATGATTAACCTTCTTAACACATTGCGGCGTTGCCCTCGCCCCACGGTCAATGGGATGATGGCTAACTGATAGAAATTCTCATTCAAGGCTCAACGTGCCCACCTCACTGCTCCTTGCCGAAGACGACCCACGCCTGCGCCAGGACCTGGAACGCCATTTCCTAAACCGTGGGTTTCAGGTGCTGGCCTGCGCCAATGGCAGCCAGGCCCTGAATGCCATACGGCAATCACGCTTCGACCTGGTTTTGCTGGACATCATGCTGCCGGGCATCGACGGCCTCAGCCTGCTGGACGAACTGCGCCACCAGCAAGCGGTGCCAGTGATGCTGATGTCGGCGCTGGGGGCCGAACAGGATCGCATCAGTGGCTTCACCCGGGGCGCGGACGATTACCTGCCCAAGCCGTTCAGCCTGGCCGAACTCGACGCCCGGGTCGATGCCCTGCTGCGGCGCGTGGCGCTCGACCGCGGGCCGGCGTTGCGGGCCGATGGGGGGGCAGTGATGCTGGACCATGAACGCCAGGACGCCCTTCACCAAGGCAGGCCTGCCGGGCTGACCGCATCCGAATTCCGCCTACTGGCCACGCTGCGGGCTCACCCCGGCGAGGCCTTGAGCAAACCTTTCCTCTACCAGACCGTGCTGCACCGCGCCTACACGCGCCTGGACCGTGGCCTGGATGTGCATGTGTGCAACTTGCGCCGCAAGCTGGCCGACATCAGCGCCCAGCACTTGCAGATCCAGGCGGTCAGGGGCCAAGGGTACATCCTGATAGACACGGACCAGCCCTGATGCGGCGGCACCCCCTGCTGTGGAAACTGGCCCTGTTGCAGGTCGGTTTCTGTCTGCTGCTGACCTGGCTGATCTGGACCTGGGGGCTGTCGGTGGAACGCAGTACCTACTTCCTGTCGCCGGCTGACCAGCAATACCTGGCGCGCTACGCGCAACAGGCCGAACACGCCTGGAACCAAGGCGGCGCCACGGGCGCCGAAGCCTGGCGCAGGCAGCTGCAACGTACCGAAGGCACCTGGGCAGCCTTGATCGGCCCCCACCTGCAAAGCCTGGGCACCACGCCACTGAGCGCCGAGGAGGCCAGCCACCTTACCTTCATGCGCAAGCTGAACTGGCCCATGAGCCGGCGCCTGCAGGACGAACTGCCGTACGTCAGCATCGCGTTCCCGCAACACCCCGAAAACGGCCGGCTGGTGATGCAATTACCCGAACGCCTGCTACCCACTGGCCTTACACCCTGGACCCACCTGATCACCCATGGGGTCGCCCCCACCCTGCTTGCCCTGTTGCTGGGCCTGGCCCTGTACCGCCATCTGGTAGTTCCCCTGAACCGCCTGCGGGACCGGGCCGACGGCTTGCGCGCCGACGACCTCGACAGCCCCGCGCTGCCGTTGCAGGAGCGCCGCGATGAGCTGGGTGAGCTGGCCCAAGCCTTCGAGCACATGGCGGTACGCCTGCGCCAGAGCCTGGAGCAACAGCGCCTGCTGCTGCGTACGCTGTCCCACGAGCTGCGTACGCCGTTGGCGCGGCTGCGCATCGCCCATGACAGCGACTTGCCGCCGCCGCAGTTGCGCGAGCGCCTGGACCGCGAAGTCGCCGACATGCAAAAGCTGCTGGAGGACACCCTGGACCTGGCCTGGCTGGACACCGAACAGCCCAGCCTGCCGACCGAGCCGGTGCTGATGGTGGCCGTCTGGGAAGCCTTGTGCCAGGACGTCTGTTTCGAAAGTGGCTGGGCGCCAAGCCGCCTGCCTTGTTCGTTGGGCACCGCGTGCCGGGTGCAGGCCAACCTCGACAGCCTGGCCCAGGCCCTGGAAAACCTGATCCGCAATGCCGTTCGCCACTCGCCCGCCGAAGGCCGGGTCAGCCTGGATGGCTGGCGCGAGGGGGATTACTGGCACCTGCGCCTGAGTGACCAGGGGCCGGGGGTCGCGCACGCCGACCTGGAGCGCATCTTCCAGCCTTACCAGCGGCTGACCGAAAGTGGCGCTGGCTTTGGCCTGGGCCTGGCCATCGCCCGCCGCGCCATCGAACTGCAGGGTGGCCGCTTGTGGGCCAGCAATGCCCACCCTGGCCTATGCCTGCACATGACCTTGCCGGCGGCCCGGGACTGTTTAGAAAGTTAATGCGCTTTACCCTCAATCAGGACTGATTATCATCCTGCTGTTCCCGCTTTGCGCGCCTGCAAACCCCTGAAGAGATGCCTGATGAGCAAGTTGACCCTGGCCGTGACGATGGCACTGTGCCTGGCACAGCCGCTTGCTGCTCATGTTGCCCTTGCGCAGCCCGACCATGAGCAGAAGATGGACACCTCACTGCTGCAGCGCCATGACCTGGCCTACCGCTTCACTCAGCTCGACCTGGACTCGGCCGACGGCCAGCGGCATTACCGGCTGTGGGTCGGCAAACCGAACCAGCCGGCGCCAGCGGCGGGCTACCCGGTGCTGTGGATGCTCGATGGCAATGCCGCGCTGGGGGCACTGGATGGCCAGCAACTGGGCCGGCTTGCCGCAGGGCAGGCGCCATTGCTGGTGGCGGTGGGGTACCAGACCGAGCAGCGTATCGACCGTGCCGGGCGCACCCGGGATTACACCCCGGCGGTGCCTGGCCAGGCTGAGCAGCTTGACCCACTGACCGGAGCGCCCAGTGGCGGTGCCGACGTTTTCCTGGACCTGCTGACCGGGCGCATGCGTGCGATGGTGGCAGATGTGGCACCGATCGACCTGCAACGGCAGACATTGTGGGGGCATTCCTATGGCGGGCTGGCCGTTTTGCATGCGCTTTTCACCCGGCCTTGGTCATTCAGCGACTATGCGGCTGCCAGCCCTTCGCTATGGTGGCACGACGGCGCGATCGCGGGTGAGGCGCAGGGGCTCGAACAGCGCCTGGGAAGCAGCCGGCCGCGGCTGTTGCTGATGCGTGGCAGTGAAGAGCCGGCGAACCCGCGCACGCAGGTGCAAGGCGATGTCGAGCGGCCGGCGCGTGAGCTGGTGGCAAGCCTGGCCAGGGTGCCAGGCTTGCAGGTTCGTTTCGAGCGGTTTGCCGGGTTGGGGCATGGGCCAATGTTGCCGGCCTCGCTGAAGCAGGTGATTGATGGGATGTCGCGGTAAGCCTGTCAGCACCTTCCACAACGCCCGCCCCACGCTACCGCCAAAGGTCGTAGAACCGCGGCTTGCCAGCGGGGTGGCCACGTGCGGTATGCTGTGGCGGTCTTCAGGGCGGGGTGAAAGTCCCCACCGGCGGTAAATCGAAAGATGAGCCCGCGAGCGCCCCGGCCATGCCGGGGGTCAGCAGATCTGGTGCAACTCCAGAGCCGACGGTCATAGTCCGGATGAAAGAAGGCGTCAGGCGGGGGCCATCCGGGCGCCCCTGCGCACGCATTTTGTTCGCCCCGAGACGTTCATCGATCATTCACGAGGAGCGTTTCATGTCCACCCAGCACCACGCGCACTACCCCAATGTTTCCGCCGCCATCGCCGCCTTCAAGGCTGGGCGCCCTGTCCTGTTGCTGGACGATGACGACCGCGAAGACGAGGCGGACATCATTGCCGCCGCCGAAAACATTACGCTGCAAACCATGGCCATGATGATTCGCGATTGCAGCGGTATCGTCTGCCTGTGCCTGGACGAAGCCACCGTCGATGCGTTGCAGCTGGCGCCCATGGTGCAGAACAACCAGGCCCGCCATGGCACCGGCTTCACCGTCACCATCGAGGCGGCCGAAGGGATCACCACCGGGGTTTCTGCCCAGGACCGCCTCACCACCATTGCTGCGGCACTGCGTTCCAGCGCCGAACAGCGTCATATCGTCAGCCCGGGGCATGTATTCCCGCTGCGTGCGCGCAATGGCGGCGTGCTGGCCCGCCGTGGGCATACCGAAGGCTCGGTGGACCTGGCCCGCCTTGCCGGCCTGCGCCCGGCGGCGGTGCTGTGCGAACTGATGAACCCGGACGGGACCATGGCCCGTGGCGAACAGGTGGCAGTGTACGCGCGGCAGTACAATTTGCCGGTGCTGACCATCGAAGAGCTGGCGCGGTACCGGGAGGCGATGGTGGCGCTGGAAGCCGAGCCGGCCTGATAAGCCACTTTGGGGCAATTCGCGGGCACGCCCGCTCCCACAGGTATGGCGCAGCGCTTGAAGGCTGTGATGGACCTGGACTGCCCCCAAGAAGT
>NZ_DKJF01000009.1:0-3069 GCF_002454615.1 Pseudomonas sp. UBA6699 | reverse complement strand
GTGGGGAAGGGAACGATCAAACTTTTCCTTAGCCATCGATACAACCCTCGCAGAAGAATAGTCTTGCGCTGATAAAACAAAGGCAGATATTTTCATATCTGCCTTGTTTGTATGGAGCTCTTGAGCGGACTTGAACCGCTGACCTCACCCTTACCAAGGGTGTGCTCTACCAACTGAGCTACAAGAGCGAAACACCTTGTGCAAAATCCAGCAAACTTGGAGCGGGTAGCGGGAATCGAACCCGCATCATCAGCTTGGAAGGCTGAGGTTCTACCACTAAACTATACCCGCGGAGCTTGCGGCTCTCGCTAAAACTGGTGGAGGGAGAAGGATTCGAACCTTCGAAGCTCTCGCAACGGATTTACAGTCCGTCCCCTTTGACCGCTCGGGAATCCCTCCAGATGTGGCCGGCATTCTATTTGTCTGCCGTCCTAGTGTCAAGCATTTTTTCAAATTTTTTCAATCAAATCTGAAACTTAGCTGCTTTGACACCGCTTCCAGCTCTACCACCTAAGTGGTGTTCCCTGTGAAGCGGGCGCCATTCTATCAAGCTATTCGTCAGTTGCAATACCCTGGCAGAAAATAATTTTATGTTTTAAGTCTTTGAAATCATTGGAAAGAGATGAGAGCACCGTTTCATCCAGCAATCGCTCGCTTTCCGGGGCTACCTTGAGCCAACGACCATCGGCACCAGGCAACTGCCCTACCACCGGCAACGTCGCAATATCTAGGCTAAGCAGCCGCTGGCGTAGGGCGTCGAGCTGCGTCTGCACCATTACCCCACCGATTACCAGGCATTCATCCCGGCGCTTTGGGGGTGTTGATACACCCGTTTCACGCAAAAGCCGGATTTCTTGCTGACTCCCCTTGTACAGAGACAAGGGGGCGACTTCCTTGACCTTCAGCGGGGCTTCCTGCTGATGCCACACGTAGTAGAAGACGTTGAGCACCAGTAACAGCAGAAACAACCAACGCATAGGCACCTCAATCCAATGGACAAGCCATGGCCAGCCCCACGAACACCAGGTCGGGCACGACACGCGCCTGGGGCACGGCCTCCCTCACTAGCGGCGCATCGCCCCCAGTGAGGAATACGGTGAAATCTTCACCCCACAGGGCGCGTGCCTGCTCGAGCTGCGTGCGGGCAAAACCCTGCAGCATCAGAACACAACCGCGCTCGACTGCCTCGACGGTTGAGCGCCCTGGCAACAGGCTGGTCAACGCGCGCTCGGCGGAGGCATCGTCATAACGAATGCGCCGGGTGTGGGTGCGCAACTGACTGCGCATCAATGGCATGCCCGGGCAGATATACCCGCCCAGGTGCTCGCCATCCGCAGCCACGAAGTCGGCTTTTGCAGCAGTCCCCAAATCGATGACCAGGCAAGCCCCTTTGGCAACATGAAATGCACCTAACGCGGCCAGCCAGCGATCCATCCCCAAACGCTGGTAATCCTCATAACCGTTGCGCACGCCTGCCATTTCCCGGGCGGGGTGCGCTACCCGGGCCTGAACGGCAAAGGCCTGGGCGATAACCGCGCAAAGCGCATCGGTCTCTTCCTCGCTACGCACACTCACAATGCGACAGCCCGTAAGACGCACCGAGGCGAGTGCGGCCACTTCGGCCACCAATGCCTGATCGGAGTCGACAATCCCGCCGCCCTCGATCACTGCATCGGCGACATGGATGACCCGCCATTTGATAAAGCTGTTTCCGCAATCGAGCTCAAGAATCATCACGCAACCTCAAACTGAGCTCACCACCGCTGAAGCTCTTCTCCACTCCATCCACCTCAAGGCGCAAGCCGCCCTGCCCGTCGACGCCAAGAACAACACCATCAATACGTGTGTTACCGGCAATCAGCGATACACTCCGGCCTTGCCAAAGGTGCGCCTGCTCCCATTCCTCCTGGAATGCAGCGAAACCATAGCGCCGATGACGTGCCAGTTCATGCTGCAAATGCTGGGTGAGCGACGCCACCAGGTGATTCCGGTCTATTGCCCCACCCAGCTCGCGTCGCATCGACGTCCACTGCTGGTCGACCTGCTCGTTCGCCTGCATGTTCACATTGATGCCGACACCCAGCACAACATGGCAGACATCGGCTGGATCACCCACCAGCTCCAGCAGAATACCGGTGATCTTCATCCCGCGAACCAGGACATCGTTAGGCCACTTCAGCCCTACATCTTTTACACCAAAGCCCTGCAAGGTGCGCATTACTGCCAACCCTACCACCAGGCTCAAGCCTTCAAGCTGGCGCATGCCGCCGTCAACCCGCAGCACCAGGCTGTAGTACAGGTTCTCGGCAAACGGACTGACCCATTGCCGACCACGTCGGCCACGGCCAGCGCTCTGGCGCTCGGCCAAAACCAAAAAGGGTGCTGCCTGGCCCTCACCCGCCATGCGCAGGCCTTCGGCGTTGGTCGAGTCGATCGTGTCGTGGATGAATACTGGCCACTGCTCGCCTTCGGCGAACCCGGCGATTGCTTGTGCCTCAAGCAACACCAGCGGCGCAGCCAATTGGTAACCACGCCCACGAACTTTGTGAATGGTGAGGTTCAGTTCACTCTCCAGGTGCTGCAGCTGCTTCCAAACGGCGCTACGGCTCACCCCGAGGGCCGCCCCCAGAGCTTCTCCGGAATGGAACCGGCCGTCCTTGAGGAGATTCAACAACTTCAGCATGCCAGTCTCGACTTGGAATAAGGCAGGCATGATAGCTATGGGCTGGGGGATTGCATAGGAAAAGGGCCGAATGCCTCGGGCTTAAACGCTCAGCCTGACGATAATGGCGCCGAGGAGCAGGCGCTGTGATGGCTCCGGCTGCGCCGGTGTTCGCGGGCACGCCCGCTTCCACAGGGATTGTGGTGAGGCCAGGGGACTTTTTTGGAGCACATAGACAAAACCCCTACCTGCATGCGCAGATAGGGGTTTTGCGAAATGAATCTTGACGATGACCTACTCTCACATGGGGAAACCCCACACTACCATCGGCGATGCATCGTTTCAATACTGAGTTAGGGATGGGATCAGGTGGTTCCAATGCTCTATGGTCGTCAAGAAATTCTGTA
>NZ_DKJF01000008.1:0-25460 GCF_002454615.1 Pseudomonas sp. UBA6699 | reverse complement strand
AGTTCGCCGGACGCTTACCTTAGGTGTGCTTGAGTGCGAACACATTATGGTGATTCCAGAACAGTAGTGTTTTGGATGTCGAAGCGGCTTCGCAGGAGTCGGATGACTTCTTGCTGTCCTTGACGGATGTTCACTTCGTTGATGGTGATGTGAGGGTCTACGGGCAGGACGCTGGGGAATCGCTTCTCCAGCTCCACCAGCAGCTCACGGGGAACGTTGGGGAATCTTTCCGTTTTCACGGCTCGTTAATCCTACTGTGGTCCCACGAGAAAGCTGGGGTTAAATATGAGATTTCGAGGGCGGCGCGTTCTCGATAGCCAGAAGAATCGCGTTGAGTGCCCCGCCGTACTCCGACAGTTTCAAGAACTCTGCGACCCCAATTGCTACAGGAACAAGGCCTTGGAACGCTGCATGTAGTGTGGCCGAGGTTTCGTCGCGATCCGCGACTTTCCATTGGTACCGCCATCCAGACTTATCCAGCTCGGCATTCACATGGTGATTCAGCGAGGTGGCCGAGGGATGGGCAGAGTCGTCGCTCAAGCGGGAGTACAGTAGATACTGCTTTTCTAAAACCCCGTGCCCAGCTAGGTCCTTTACCGGAGTATTTTTCCCGGTGAGTTCAGCCGCGATTGCTTGCAGCCGTTCGAGAGTCTCGCCCTCTGCCCAGCCATTGTCGATTACAAGCTTCGTCTGCCTTTTGCGGGAGGCGTTGGCATCGTCCTTGAACAATTTCAAGAACTTTTCGGGGTCTTTGCAAATAGCAGCGATCATGAAAGAGTCTTCGACGAGACCCCGAACAAGCGTCCGCGCATCAGCTACGTTGCCTCTACTGGCGAGAAGCAAAACGCTTTGGAATGTCCCACAGGCCCGCATCAGCACTCGGACGGCAATTGCGGCGGGCTCCATCGAAGTGACCTGCGCAGCCTCAGCAGCATCGGCTGTCAACCGCATTACCAGAGTGTTTAAGTCGTATGCAATGGTAAATAGTTCAGGCAAAGAGGCCTGAATGGCGGGGATGGTCTGGGCGGACTCCGGGCTCAGAAAACCTGAAAATTCGAAGCTGTCTGTGTCTGTCATGCGTTCGCCACCTGTGGGTTCGTAATTGCCAAACTGGAATCAGATCATCTATCAGAATGCAGCGGTAGCGCGCAACTCATCGTAATTTTCAATGCAATGGTCCAGGTAATGGCGGGCCTTCATCAAATCCTCTTTTTCATTTTTTGCAGTACAGCGGAGGACGTATTTGATGATGTTCCCTCGGAAGAATCCGAGTTCCCAAGCGCCGATAATGTCGAAGGGCTGAATGGAGCGGAGGTAATGAGTTCCACCGATTTGGGTTAGCTGGCTAACAGGCGACTCGTCTTTATTTGACACGGGATATGGGGTCCATTTGGTATAAGCAGGGCCGCAGCCCTGGCAAACGTTGAGTTCAATTGATTCGAGGCAGGCGCAGGACGCGCAGCTCATCACGGGGTCCACAGCTTCACCTTCTGGTTCTTGAAGTCGTAATCCGAGGCACGAAGGATGCGGGCCACGCGGGCCTGCACCAGAGCCTCCTCTTCGCAGAGACCGGCCTTGTCGAAGGCAGCCACTACGGTGTCCCAGGTGGGGGACTTGTCCAGGAGCCGCTTGGCAGCCACGGGCCCAATGCCTGGGCAGCCTGAGTAGCCGTCCGTGGTGTCGCCCATGAGGGTCTGGTAGAGGTGCCAATAGTCGGCCTCCTCCTCAGTCACTTCAAAGAACGTGTCTGTGTTGAAGTTGTAGTGGTGGCCGGGGACCGTCTTGAAGTCCTTGTCGATGGACGCGACCACGATTTCCTCACCGAACTTTCGGGCTCGGGTCAGGAGGATGCCGCACACGTCATCGCCTTCCAGGTTGGGCTTGGAGATGGACGGGAAGGTTTCTTGAGCCCAGGCTGTGAGATGGGAGCGGAGCAACGGCTGGACGGTCTTGCTACGGTTGTGCTTGTAGGTCGGGAGAACGGTCTTGCGCCAGTTCACCTTGTCCGAGAAAACAAGAAGGGCCTCATCGGCCCCTGTCTTGTCTATCAAGTTTTGCACCATCCCGGTGAAGGTGGCTTCGCCATCCTCTTCAAATGCGTGGAGGGTCCAAAGGGCTCGTTCACCCTCCTCATCGCCTCCCCAGCGGATGGCTTTCTGGTTTACTACTGCTGCTTGGACGGATAATACATCGGCGTCGATGATAACTCTGCGCACTCGCGAATCTCTGTCAGGTCTTCTTGGAAGATGAAGCCGTATTGGCCGAAGAGCTTCACTAAGTCAGCGCCCAGCTCCGCATCAAGCGGACGTGCCGGATACTCCAATGCGTGCTTGGTGCCGTTCACGTCGATGGTGATGGTCCAGGGTTTCAACATGGGAGTGCCTCTCTGACTGAGTGAAGTGATGGGGTCACAGGTAATCGTTTTCCCGTAGCAGGTCAAGGCCGGTGCCGGTGACACGCCACTTGCGACCATACTGGCCGTGACCTTCCAGGGTGCTGAGCAAGCCCAGCGATGCCAGCGATGCTACTGCCTGGGCTTCGAAGCGAGCGAAGTCCGATTGGATTTTGAAAGGGCTCTTGAAGGCTTCGTACAGGACTTCCAGGAGAACAGGGTCTTTAGTCATTTGCGTTTACTCATTAGTGGGTTTCGGCCCAGTTCAGGCCCATTTTTGATTCACCGGCCAGGGGGCACCGGAAGTTGAAGGCTTCACCTGCTTTCGCCACGCACGCCTCAGCCGCTTCCCGAACGATGGCCGCGATGGCTTCGTTACGGCAGGCGATCTGCACTTCGTCGTGGACCCAGGCGCAGAAGGCGTAGTCGCCATCCCAGCCGTGTTTCAGCCCGCGTGCCTGGAGTTCGTCGTCCAGGAACACAAGCCACTGCTTACAGGCCAGCGCACCGGCCCCTTGCAGGAGGTAGTTGAGTGCCGCGTGGGCGGATTTGACGTGAACGTGGCGACCATCCAGGCCGACCAGGTGGCCGCGCTTGGCGGCTTCTTTCACAGCCTTGACCAGCTTTTTCAGGGCCGGGGTTTTGCGGAGGAAGGTTGCTTTCAGTTTCTTGCCAGCGGCCTTGAGCGCCTCTTCGTCCGGGTTGTCTTGCCCGTTGAAGAACACGTCCAGGAGGTGCTGGTAGTCGAGACCCAGCCCCTTGGCCTTGGCAACCATGCCGAACACAATGGTCCCGACCTTTTCATCACCGGCCCCATAGAGGAAGGCGTAGATAAAGGTCTTCGCACCATCGCGGTACAGCTTGTGCAGCGTGTTGTGGTCGTCACGCTTCTCACTGGTGATGCCCATGGCCTGGACGTTGGCCCAGTGGATGTCCCCGTTAAGGAGGATGTCCACGTACTTGCCACCATCGTAGCGAGCCATGAAGTGAGCCAGGCAGCGCAGCTCCAGGCCCGAGGCATCGGCACCGACCAGAAGCCAGCCGAGGGGCGCCGTGAAGAGTTCGCGGCAGTCTTTACCGTAGGGGGAGCCAGATGCCGGCACCTGAGCCACGTTCGGGTAAGCGTGAGTAGCTCGCCCGGTGGCGGCACCGTTAGGGTTCACGGAGCCGTGGATGCGGCCCTGCTTTTCCACCAGCATCCACGCCTGCTTCCCTTCGGCCAGTTGCGAGATGCGCTTGGCGACCAGGAGGTATTCCGTCAGGAGCTTGCACGGTGGGTAGCTCAGCTTGGACATCACTTCGTCGTCCACCTGGGGCTTGCCGCCCTTGGTGAACTTCTCGGGAACCCAGCCGTACAGGGCCGTCAGCCGGTCAGCGATGTGATCCCGTGAGGACGGGTTGAACTCCACAATCTTGACTTTGGTGTACCGGACGCCCTCGGTGTACTTTTCAAACCAGCCCACTTGGTTGAACGCGGGCTGGCCCTTGAGCTTCACACGGCGCTCAGTGTTGCCCCGTGGGTCTTCGATAAAGACTCGCCGGGTTTTCTTGGTGAGCACTTCGCCTGCCGGTGCGTGCCAGAACTTGAAGAACTCTTTCAGCTCGCGCTCCAGGTCGCCCCTGCGCTGCGCCAATTTGGCGTACAGGAGGGCCGCCTTCTCGCGGTTGAAGTGGAATCCGTTGCGCTCCTGAGCGGCCATGAGCCAGGCCACTCGATGTTCCAGGGCCAGGGCCCGTGCCGAGTAGTTCTTGCCAAGGATTCGCTTCCACAGTGCGGAAGTGACCACAACGTCCTGGACGCAGTAGTCGAGCATCTCTTGCGAGAACTCCAGCCACTCCATGCCGTCCACGTAGGCATCGCCCATACGCGCCTTGAACTCAGTTGCGTACTCGCCTTTCATCAGGCGCAGGCGGTATCCCCAGGCTTCCAAAGAGTGGGAGCCGAAGAGCTTGCCGGGGAGGACTGCTTTCTTGAGGAGGCCGGTGTCGGTGTCCTTGATGTTCGACCAGATGAGTCGGGTGCAAACAAGGGTGTCGATGACCAGCGCGGGGTTCACGATGAAGCCGGGGTACAGCTTCTGGATGACGGGAATGTCGTACTTGATGACGTTGTGGCCGCCGATGAAGCGGCCTTGGGAATGTTGCTCCTGGAGCCATTTGACTCCCATGGCGATGAGGCCAGGCGGGAATTTCTTAACGTCCCCAGTTGCCGTGTCTTCGATGACAAGGCAATGGATGACGGAGACTGCCTCCAGGAACCCATTCGTTTCGAGGTCGAACAGAAGGGGTTCTTGCATTGGTCCCCCAGTCAGCAGGGGGTCGGCGTATGCCACAGCTCTCGAAAGAGCGTGCCGGTATCGGCCAGGGCATCACAAAAGCCGTGGTACAAGCCCTTGAGGGCTTCGCCCAGGATCATGATTGGAACCAGGGGCAGCGCGATCATGAGTCGGGTGAGCGGGTAGCGGTTGAGCCAGAACGGGTGCAGGTCGGATTCAGTGGCCACGGATTTGCTCCAGGGTGGTTTCGTCGTGGATGTATTCGGGGTACTTCTCTTGCAGGCGGGATACGCGCTTGAATGAGCGGCGTTCTTCCAGGTCGCTTTCGCAGCGGAGAATTCGGAATGCCTTGTCCCACACGCCCTCTTCGAAGGCCGCGGAAACGTGCAGGGAGTAGCCGTCATACGTGGCGCGGGACAGGTTCAGGTCGAACGAATCGGCCAGCTCTTGCGGGGTCATGAAGTCGGCCAGGATCAACTGGACGGGCAAGCCCTGTACGTCCTGGAGGAAGTCCCAGGCACCGTGCATATCCTTGCGGCCATAAAGGGCGAGGAACGCGGGCTGCTTCACCTTCACGGTGAGTTCGGAGTCCAGCTCGTTGTGGTCAATGCTGCGCATGAACACGTCGATGTCTTTGATCGGGCGTCCCAGGAGGGCGTCCCGGATGGCACCGCCACCGATGACCGGGTGCGAGCCAGGAAACTCCCAGCGCACCAATTCCAGCGCGTCATCGAAGAGCGGCTGGAGGTGGCCCGGAAGCTTCCATTCAGGCAAGGACGAACACGACGATGAAGAGCAAGAAGAGGTAGTAGTTGGCATCACTCATCAGCCCTCCCTTAAAAGAACGCAATGAGGCCGTGGATGGCCCCAATCGGTGGGAAGGCGATGCCGACAATGCCCAGGAGCAAGGCGTCACCACACTGGTGGAAGGTCCAGACAACGTTGTAAACCCAGCCGAAGCACAGGCAGAAAACGACAAACAGGTAGGTCAGAATCAGAGGCATGGTTTTCTCTCAGGCACAAAAAAAGGCCCGCTTGGGGCCCGTGTGGTGGTGCATCTGCTACAGCCGGAAGTCGTCCAGCAAAGCGTTGAGGTAGTTGCTCAGTTCGTAGCGATTGGTGAACACGTTGCAGTCGCCTTCGTTTGCCAGGCCCAGGATGTTGTCTCGGGACCGGACGATGACTCCGTTGTCCACACGCTCAATGCGCAAGGACAGTTCTTTCAGGCGCGGTGGCCGTTGGGCTGGAGTCGTCATGGTTTACCTGCGGGAGCGGAAGCTGGAGAAGCTACTGGTGCGGTAGCTGTAGCTGGCTCGCGGTGCCGAGTAGCTGGCTCGCGGTGCAACGTAAGCTGGGCGTGGAGCCATATAGGCCGGACGCGGAGCCACGGCGGTCGCTCGGGTGTTGGTCGTAGTGTTATTCACGATGGTGGTGTTATGGACAGCCGGGGCCGATGCCGAAGCACTGCCCAGAATGTGACCCATCATCATGCCGGTGAGCATGGCGTTGGAGTTGTCCTGGACCACGACAGGGGCTGCAACCACTGAGGCCGCTTGCATGATCGGGGCAGCCTGGACAACTGGAGCGGCAACCACGGGGGCCGGAGCTTCGACTACTGGGGCCTGTACAACGGCTGGGCTGTAGCAAGAGTGGCGCTCACAGGCGGCTAGGGAAAGGACGGTCAGGGCCGCGAAGATCAACTTGCGCATGGTTCAGTCCAGGAGTTTGGAGATACGGGAATGGATCATCGAAGCCCGGTCAGCCAGGGCGTACTGCATATCGGCGTGGTCGTGCAGATTGCAGGCGGTTTGCCGGGCCTGGCGTGCAGCTTCGCTATGGGAGGCTTCGGCCTGGCTCAGCTTGTCCAGGGTGCGCTCCAGGTCGGATACAGCGGACGCGGTGGTCTGCGGGAACACTTTTGCCAGCAGTCGTTTCAACATGGGGGTATCTCCAGTCAGAATTCGGATTCATCTTTAAAGGGTGCGGACGGCTCGGGCGCTTCGGTGAGCGAGAGCAATCCGGTATCGCGGTCGTATGCCAGGTACAGCACTTCCCCGGTCGCTTGGCCGGTGTAGCGGTCCTTGAGGATGCGGAAGGTGGTGGTTTGGCGAACCACGGGGTCTTCGGCCTGCTGGTCACGCTCAAGGCCGAACATGAAGTAGCTCCAGAAGCCGATGGCTCGGGAGCCTTTGAAGTGGCGAATCGTTACCCGCCCGCCTTCCTCATGGGGTTTGCCCTCGGGGGTGGTCAGGTGAGAGATGAACGTGATGATGATTCCCAGCTCGTTCGCCAGGCCCGCCATCTCTTTCATGATCTGCTCAAGCGAGCCCTTCTCATCTGCGGTGTCAGCCATCGCAGTGAGGTGGTCGATGTAGATAAGCTTGATGCCCTCGGAGACAGCCATGTAGCGCACCTTGCGCTTCACAATGTCCCACTCGGTTTCACCAAATGCGTCGTACATGACCAGGTTTTCGCCCAGCGCATCTACGGCTGCATCCAGCTCCTCATCGGTCCAGCCAGCGGTTTCCTTGGGAACGTGGAAGCGTCTCCCGGCGATCTTCCCGGCCACGCGCTTGGCGGTCTCGGTCGGTTTCTGCTCCAGGAAAATGGTGCCTACACGCTCGCCCAGGACTTGGATGTCGTATGCGATTTGCTGCGTGAGGAAGTCGGTCTTGCCCACACCAGTACCAGCGCCCAGCCCGTAGACTTCGCCGTAGCGGCGTCCATAGGTGAGTTGGGTGAGTGGATCAAGGAACCACGGCAAGCCCATGACCAGGGCCTTGCGAATCTCTTCGCGGAGGTCTCGGACGTTCACTACGCCATCAGGCCGGTACAGCTTGGCGTTCCAGATGGCGGTGACGATTTCCTGCTCACGGCCCGCTACCAGAAGTTCGTTGGCGTCCTTCATGGATAGCGTGGCGATCTTGCACTTGCCTGGGCTGAATAGCTCTGCGCATTCCTGCGCTGCTTCGCGGCCCGGTTCGTCCATATCGAACATGAGGATGACTTCTTCGAAGCTCTCCAGATATTCGATGTTTCGCTGGATGGCCTTGCGTGCTGCCGGAGCCCCGTTCGGGAGCGACACCACGGGCCACTTGTTGTTTTGCACCTGGGAAACAGACATAGCGTCCAGCTCGCCTTCGGTGACAACAATCTTCTTGCCCCCACTCGCCCAAAGGTTCTGGCCGAAGAGGGTCAACTTTGCACCATCGCCCAGGATGGCGAAGCCTTTATCCTGATCGCGCAGTTTTTGGGCGACCATCACACCACTGTTGTCGAAGTACGGGGCAACCTGAACTAGCCTGCCACGCACCTCACTTACGAAGTATCCGAACTTGCGGCAAGTCTCCAGGGTAAGTTTGCGCTTCATCAGCGGCTTGAATTCGCCGGAGATTAAACCTTCCATTCGTTTTGTTCGCCCTCCAGTAGTTGGGGTTTCGCCATCGCCGTGAACGTAGTGCTCACAGGCGAAGCAATATTGGTGGTTGTCGGTGTAGATAGAGTTGGCATCACTTGAACCACAGTTTTCACAGGGCAGGTGGCGCACGAACTCACTCTCTGTTTCATGCTTTCGATTTTTCATGGGCAATAAAGAGGGCCAGCCCGAAGGCCAGCCCTTTATCAGAGTTGAGTGATAGACGTGGCGGCTGCCATATCCAACTGAGGGCCCACGACTCTTATAAGTTGGCCGCTACCCACGGTTTAACGTCGAAGCTCGGGCAAGCCTTGGCTACTTTCGGGAAGTCCCGGTGGCCTTGGATTGTCGCGCTGGGGTATTTCTCTTTCAGCTCGCCCAGCAGGTGCTTGAGACTTGCAAACTGCTCAGGCGTGAAGTTGTTTTCGGGGACGTTGATGTCCGCCTCGGTGACTCCACCGGCCATGCAAATGCCTACGGAGTTGATGTTGTGGCCCTCTACGTGAGCGCCGATTTGATCCAGCTCGCGGCCCTCCTCCACCACGCCATTGCGGCGGATGACAAAGTGATAGCCGATGCACCGCCAACCTTTGGCGCGATGCCAGCGGTTGATGTCAGCAGCCCCGATGTCTTGGGATGGTCGCGTGGCGCTACAGTGAACTACCAGGTAGTCCGTCTCAGCGCGGGGTTTCGTTCCAGCGTTGTAGGTCATTATTATTTTTCTTTGCTGAGGCCCTTGATGATCGACAGGGAGGCTTTATTGACCGGCTCATTAAGCCAGGCATGAGGAACCAACTTGTCGGCATACTGGAAGCCGTTCTTGCCGCACCAATCCGCGTAGGTGGTGGTACTGCGTTTATTTATTTTTGTTTTTGAGTTGGAGAAGACAAAGCGCACGTCAAGTTCAGGGTGCTGCGCTTTGACCAGGAGTTGCTTTTGGCGGTCCTCGGTCAAAAAGCGGCCCTTAGTTTCGACAATGATGCCGTTCGCCAGTGCGAAGTCCGGGGTGTACTTGTGAACTTTCGCAGGCCGGGTATAGGGAACTACCAGACTTTCGAAAGTGAAGCCCATGCCGACAGCCGTTAGTTGGTCTGCGGCACGTTCTTCAAGCCCGGAGCGGAACCCATATTTGAGTCCCACTTTTTCGGCATCCAGAGGCGTCTTAGAAGTCTTCTTCGTAAGTGTTGCTTTCGCCACCTTCTTCCTCTTCTTCGAACTCGTCTTTTTCTTCTTGTTCTTGTTCGGCTACGGATTCAGCGTCGAAACCGCCTTCCTCTTCACCGAAGCCGTATTCGCCAGCGGACTTGTTGCCGCCACTGCGCAGCTCGATGACCTGGACTGCGTTCAGGCGCAGCTTGATACCGGCCAGGGCGGTGCCTGGGATGAAGTAAGGGGCCACTTCAAAGCTCACCTTGCCTTCGGTGCCGCCCCAGATGTCCGGAACTTTCAGCATTGGCTTGCCCTTGGCATCGAACAGGGCTGGTTTGCGGGTCCAGACGGAGCCGTCTTTCTTCGACTTGCCCGAGGCGGCCATTTTGATGTTGAAGAACAGGCGGCCAGTCGGCTCCTCGGTCTCCTTGTCGTACTCCTCGGTGAAGAGTGGCTGCACGGTCACGTCTTTCAGCTTCTTGCGGGCTTCGATCTTGAGCTTCTTGAACTCTTCACGGCCATTCTCGATGGCGGCTTCGTGCAGCGGTTCCAGCTTCGCCAGGAGAGGCGCGGCCTCTTCTTGGGTCAGGATCAGGGTGACTTTGTACTCACCGTCCGGCTTCGGGTACTCATCGGTGCCGAAGTCAGGTTTGGTCAGTGCCGGGTAGCGGAAAATGCCACGCGGCGAGGTCATGGTTACGTTCTTTGGGCGTTTCTGATAGGACATTTTGGGGACTCGTTTTGTGTGTGCGTGTTAGCGGCTGTGGCGCGCTTCCAGGGACGGAAGGTCAAAGCCTTGTTCAATCAACTCAGCGGCGAGGGCCATAGAGATGGAGCGACCCATGCCCCAAAGCGCGATAGCGCGGCCCAGGGCGGAGTCGTAGTTCTCGGGTTCGTTGCGTTGGTTGTCTGCGGTGCCGAAGCGATTCATTGCGGTTCTCTCAATACGGCCACGGGGTTGTGGCCTGGGTTGTCCGTTGGGGTTGCCTACGGGGCCCAGGCGCACGTTTCCCGTCCCTCTGCACCGGCACGGTGGAGGCTCTATGGCAAAGGTCAGGGGGAGTTGCGGGTGGTCCGTAGAGGTGTTGCGAAGGTGTTGCTGGTTCATCCGAGGCGTTGCGGCACTGGCACGGTGGAGGCTCTATGGCTGCTGCTGCGGATAAATGGGGAATTGGGGGTGGTCTCAGGATCGGCTCATAAATGAGCGGATGGCGCACTGGCACGGTGGAGGCTCGGGCGGAGACTGGGGTGTTGCGGCTTGGTTATCCGAATGTGGTCCCTCGGGCCCAACTCAGAAATGAGCGGGGGGTCGCACTGGCACGGTGGAGGCTCTGGCGGAGGGATGCGGCTCGGTTATCCGAATGTGGCCCCACGGGAATCACCGGGGGCCATTCAGAATCGCTCACTCATGGAAACGTTGCCCTTATGGTTTATTTCCATTAATGAGAACGATCAGGCAAAACAAAAGCGCGACTCTGCTACTGCTGCCAGGCTCAGGCTGCCACGTTTCGGGAGTTCTGCGAGCTTGGCCCGCGCCTTGTCGCTGAGTTGCGCGGCCAGCTCATCCCGGAAGCGCTCCAGTACGGCGGTCTCTTCGTACATTTCAATGAACGCCTTGCGGACAGTCATGAAGAAAAGCTCAGTCTCCCCTGCGGTGGTGCCGAAGCTGTCATGGATCATCGCGAAGCTCTTCAAGCCGGACTCCACGCCACGCACAACGGTGAGCATGAGGTGGGCCGCATCGCAGCTATGGACGAAGTTGGGGCTGATCCCCTGCGACTGCTTGCGCTTGTCCAAGGCGTCTTGCTCTTCGTTCATCAGGAGGCGCACACGGGCCCCGTTGATGGCCGTTTTGACGCGGCGAGCTACCACGGAGTTGTACGCCTGCATCACCGGAAAGCCCACCGCAGTGGTCCAGCACACCGGCAGCTCTTCTTTTGCGGCCAGGGTTGCAGCGTCCTGGAGCCACTTCATGGCCTCACCAGCTTTCACCAGAACCTGGTTCACGGCTTCCCAAATGGCCTTCGCCATCCAGCCAGCGGCCCGGAAGCCATCCCCGGTGAACGGGAAGTGGCGGGCGTCTACGTTGCCTTCGGCATCGGTGGCTTTCTTGCGTGCCGGGTCCAGGATGTCCTCCATTACCTGATCCTTGAAGCCGTACTCCTTGGAGCCGTAGGCCAGGGTCATCACGGAGCGCTTCGTCACCTTGCGGTTGATGCCAAAGCGGGTCCATTGCTGGGCCAGGTTCTTCGTGCCCTCCTGGACGTATGCCTTGCCATCAGCGTCATGTTTCAGGACGTCTTCGGTGCCGTGCTTGGCATCGTGGATGGCCCGCTCGATGACCTTTTTGGCTACCAGGCCGTACACGTCTGCGGGGAGGTCGCTGGGGACCAGGTTCACGGCTGCGCCACCGACCTCATCCCGGAGCATCGCGGAGAAGTGCTGGATGCCGGAGCATGAGCCGTCCATAGCAATCGGGAGCTTCGACACAAAGCGGTCGCCGTGCTCGCAGTAGCCCTTCCACTCCAGGCAGAACGCCAGGAACTGCCATGGTTTGTCGATGGCCTGCGCGCCTACGTGGTCGGCCCAGCCGCGTGCCTGGAACGGGTCAGCAGCAATCGCCAGGATTTCCGCTTGGTGATCGTGGACCCACTTCACGCGGTCCTCCAGGCTGGCCTTGTCGTACCCGGCCACGTTTGCCCCGTGGATTGCCAGCCACTTGGCCCCATGCTCGCCCAGCGGCTTGCCGTAGGCGAATCGGAGCAAGCCCTTCGTGTGGTCCGCGCCTTGGGGGTTCAGGTGCGGCACCGCGTAGATGCGGCCACGGAAGTCCAGTTGGTACGGGAAGTAAATCTTGCGGAACGGGGAGTAGCGGTTCGCGATGTCCAGGGACATCGAGACGTTGATGCGGGCGCCCTGAATCTCCAGGTTGTCCGAATGGGCCTTGAACGCGGCTTTACGCCAGGCAGCGCGGGCCACCTCGTTGATGTCGATGTCGCACGGTTTGACTGGCTGGGGGATGCCTTCACGGGGTGGGAGGCCGCACCAGGTGGCGCCCTGCTCCCACAGCGTGGTCATGATGTTCAGGATTGGCGTGTTGATCTGCCACGCGGTGGCCTGGATGGCGTTGAGCGCGGTGTAGACCATCGGCATATCGACGTTGCCCAGCTCTTCCAGGTACGCCCGGTTGCGGGTCTTTACCATGCGCAGCGGCTTGAGGCTGGACGACAGGTAGCCCCCATCGGTCGGTGAGGTCCAGTTGCGTGGCGGGACAACCATCGGCTCATACACGGGGCGCAGCATGGCCGTGACGTTGTTCTTGCGGGCGATCCACTCCAGGGTGGACTCCAGCGGCTTCACGTACTTCAGCGCCTTCTCCGTGCCTTCGCCGTTGGTGGCAATGTGGATCAGCCCCACGGAGTTCATCAGCAGCTCCAGGAGCTTGGTCCCTACGTGGATGCGGTCGTTGTTGCTCCAGTTGCTCCAGGTGTCCAGCGCAGAGGCCACACGGGTGGCGTAGATGTGCTTGTGGCGCTGGCTGGACCGTTTGTTAGCCCGCTCTACCAGTTGGTCGTACTTCTTGCGCTCCTTGTCGCGGATGCCGGACAGGCGCATTTCGTCTTCCACGGACTGGGCGATGGAGACGGACACATGCTGGAGCGTGCGGGGCTGCGAGATGCCAGCCAGGGTGTGCTTGAGGGTCAGGTAGGCCAGGACATCCGCATCGTAGCCACGGAGGAGCTTGTATGCGCTACCCCAGCGGGACGACACACCGGCCTCAGACTCATCCATCCACGCCTTGATGGCCTCAGCGAGCGCCTTCATGCGGCCGGACACGATGATGGAGCCGTACTCGGTGCCATCCTCAGCGCCCATCCTTCGGGCGGCCTCTACGTTGCGCTGGAAACGGCTCACACCGCGCTGGGTCATCTCCTCTTCCAGACGGACTTGGGTGGCGATGAGGTCTTCACCATCCAAGCGGCCAACTAAAGGAGTCATAGAGGTAGTCATAAAGGGAATCTCTTAGTAATCATCATTAAGTAATCATTTCTAAGGATGTCTTTAAGGATGTCTCTAAGGGTCATCTCAGAGGGCATCGCTAAGGAATCCAATTGTGGGTCCGCGACTCTGGATGTGGTCTCCCACAGCGCCCCGGCGCGGCCCGGATGGCCCTCCCTAAGCGGGAATGTCTCGTCAATGAGTCATTCCCATCTGAGAGAACCATAAGGCGTAGCTACCCCCTCCAGGCAGAAACTGGCAGCCATAATGTGGTCCCATGACTTCACGCGGGCAGCACTCTCCCGCACTGGATTTTCCCCGGTCAAAAGGGGCCAGTGTCAGCCGGTAAAGTCCGACGAACGGTCAGTTAGGGATTCAGTGGATGAGGGGCTCCGAAGAGGTCAAAAAGGGCCTTTGTGTCCCAAAAGTGTCCCTTTTGCTCTCTTTGCTGAGAAAGCGATTATAGGTGAAAAGGTATCATTCGTGCAAGTGACTGGCGAAAAAAATCCCCGAACCCTTGAGCCGTGTGGCTTTCAGGAATTCGGGGAGATTTTTTCTAATTCGTGGTGCGGACGAAGAGACTCGAACTCTTACAGCTTGCGCCGCTGGAACCTAAATCCAGTGTGTCTACCAATTTCACCACGTCCGCGTAACGCTTAAAACAAAGGCGCCAGATGCTATCGAGGCGCCTTCGAAAATATGGGGTGGACGATGGGAATCGAACCCACGACAACTGGAATCACAATCCAGCGCTCTACCAACTGAGCTACGCCCACCATATTGCATTACAGCCAACTTGCTTGCCAAAGCTGCCTAATGGCGCACCCGGCAGGACTCGAACCTGCGACCATCCGCTTAGAAGGCGGATGCTCTATCCAGCTGAGCTACGGGCGCTTAAGCTTCAAGCCTAACCGAACAAGTATTTAACAGCTAACTGCCAAACGACCCATTCTGCCCGACTTAGCCAACCAGTGCTAGGCTGTGCCCGACAAGTGCGGCGAATCTTATAGGCGACCCCGAAAGTCGTCAACACCTTTTTCAAAAAAATTTAAATTATTTAAGGGCTTAGGGGATTTGCCCGACCACCCGCCTTTGCCCTTCGCCCATGTCGTGCGAGAATGCGCGCTCTTTATTGTTTCCTTCTCGATGGTTAATCACGCGTCTATGACTGCACACCTAATCGATGGCAAGGCAATCGCCGCCAGCCTGCGCCAGCAGATCGCTCAACGTGTCGTGGAGCGTCGCCAGCAAGGCCTGCGTACGCCGGGCCTGGCGGTGATCCTGGTCGGCACCGACCCCGCCTCCCAAGTCTATGTCTCGCACAAGCGCAAGGACTGCGAAGAGGTCGGCTTCATTTCGCAGGCTTTCGACCTGCCCGCCGAGACCACGCAAGAAGCCCTGACCGAGCTGATCGACCGTCTTAACGACGACCCGGCCGTCGACGGCATTCTGCTGCAGTTGCCGCTGCCGGCGCACCTGGAGGCGTCGCTGCTGCTCGAGCGCATTCGCCCTGACAAAGACGTGGACGGCTTCCACCCGTACAACATCGGCCGTCTGGCCCAGCGTATTCCGCTGCTGCGCCCGTGCACACCAAAAGGCATCATGACCCTGCTGGAAAGCACCGGCCAGGATCTGTACGGCATGAACGCCGTCATCGTCGGCGCTTCCAACATCGTTGGCCGCCCAATGGCCATGGAGCTGCTGCTGGCCGGCTGCACCGTGACTGTATGCCACCGCTTTACCAAGGACTTGGCCGGCCATGTAGGCCGCGCCGATCTGGTGGTGGTGGCCGCAGGCAAGCCGGGCCTGGTCAAAGGTGAGTGGATCAAGGAAGGCGCCATCGTGATCGACGTGGGCATCAACCGCCAGGCAGATGGCAAGCTGGTCGGCGATGTGGTCTACGAGACTGCCCTGCCCCGCGCCGGCTGGATCACCCCAGTACCGGGCGGGGTTGGGCCAATGACCCGGGCGTGCCTGCTGGAGAACACGCTGTACGCGGCGCAAGAGCTGCACAAGTAAAATTCGCACCTAGCGAAAACGGCACCTCTGGCAGGTGCCGTTTTTTTTTGCCCGGCTCGAGGGCCCGGGCTTGATGCAAAGAGAAGAAATGGCGACCGCAAGGCGGGATTGGCAGGTAGCTTGCATTGGCCGTAGGGGGCGGGCCCTGCTCGAATCAGGTTCAAGGGTATCACCGGCACCGGGGGCGTGTTCGCTCACGCGCCCTGCTCAATCATGAACTTCCCGCTGCGCACCGAACTAGAGCGCGGCAGGCCCACTCGCCCCATAACTGGTCAGACCGGTAAGGCCAAAAACCCTTGCAAAGAACGATTTTTCGCGCTTTTATGGCCTGGCGCTGAACAAACCGGTAAGACCACAATAATTAAGTCCTGCGCTCTTTCGCCCCGTGCGGCTACCGAAGCAAGGACACCGATCTGAGACTTCTCCCATGCTCAAATGGTGCTCGCGTTCGATATTCCTGCAAGTCGTGCTTGGCCTTGCCCTCGGCATTGCCTGCGGCCTCAGCTTCCCCGACCTTTCGCTACAACTCAAACCCCTAGGCGACGGCTTCATCAAGCTGATCAAGATGCTCATCGGCCTGATCGTGTTCTGCGTGGTGGTCAGTGGTATCTCGGGCGCCGGCGACCTGAAAAAGGTCGGGCGCATCGGCTTGAAGTCGGTAATCTACTTTGAAGTGCTGACCACCCTGGCGTTGGTGATCGGCCTGGTATTCGCCTTCAGCAGCGGCATCGGCAGCGGCGCCAATATTCACCTGGACCAACTGTCCAGTGCCGATGCCAGCAGCCTGGCCGAGCGCGGTCAACACATCCATGGCGCCGCAGCGTTCTTCATGGACCTGATCCCTACCTCGGTGATCGGCGCCTTCGCCGACAACAACATCCTTCAGGTGCTGCTGTTTTCGGTGCTGTTCGGCAGCGCATTGAACCTGGTGGGCGACTCGGCCGCCGGCATTTCGCGGCTGATCAACGAACTAAGCCATGTGATCTTCCGCATCATGGGCATGATCGTGCGCCTGGCCCCGATCGGTGTATTCGGTGCCATCGCCTTCACCACCAGCAAGTACGGCCTGGAATCGCTGCAGCACCTGGGCGGCCTGGTAGCGCTGTTCTACCTGACCTGTGCAGGCTTCGTGCTGATCGTGCTGGGTACCGTGATGCGCCTGTCGGGCCTGAAACTGTTGCCACTGATCAAGTACCTGCGTGAAGAGCTGACCATCGTGCTGGGCACCGCCTCTTCCGACGCCGTGCTGCCGCAGATCATGCGCAAGCTGGAACACCTGGGCATCGGCAGTTCCACGGTGGGGCTGGTGATTCCCACCGGCTACTCGTTCAACCTGGACGGTTTCTCCATCTACCTGACGCTGGCCATCGTGTTCATCGCCAACGCCACCGGCACACCGCTGGAGATGACTGACCTGCTGACCATTCTGCTGGTGTCGCTGGTAACTTCGAAAGGCGCGCACGGCATCCCTGGCTCGGCGCTGGTGATCCTGGCGGCCACGTTGACTGCCGTACCGGCGATTCCGGTTGTCGGCCTGGTGCTGGTACTTGCGGTGGACTGGTTCATGGGCATCGGCCGGGCACTGACCAACCTGATCGGCAACTGTGTAGCCACCGTGGCGATTGCCCGCTGGGAAAAGGACATCGACCTGGAACGTGCCAACAACGTACTGGCAGGCAAACCCGGCTTTGCCCCGTTGCCACGCAAACAGCCCAATGCCCACCAGCAGGAATTCTGAGCGAACGTGGCCGGCACTGATGCCGGCCCTTCAAGGAGCGAACCGTGATCAGCTCATCGACCGTCGTCAATTCAGTGGTGGAAAAACTCCGCCAGGCCCTGGCCCGCGGCCAGTGGCGCAGCGGCGACATGCTGCCAGGCCAGCGCGAGCTGGCTGAACAACTGGGCATCAGCCGGCCCAGCCTGCGCGAGGCGGTAACCGTGCTGGAAACCCTGGGCCTGGTGCGCGCGCTGCCGGGCAAGGGTGTACTGGTGCTGGATCCCGAAGCTGCCGCCCTGGAACCGGGGCTGGATACCAGCGCCGCCGCCAGCCTGGCTGACGTACTGGAACTGCGCTACACCCTTGAACCGTTCATCGTCGGCTTGGTGGCACAATCGGCCAACAGCCAGGATGTTGGCCAGTTGCGCCTCACCCTGATGGACATGCGCGAAGCGCTGGAGGCCGATGACAGCGAAGCTGGGGTCAGGGCCTATATCGCTTTCCATGAGGCCCTCTTCGCCCTGACCACCAACCCGATCTTCCAGAGTGTCGTGCAGCAGACCGGCAACGCCCTTAAACAGAGCGCCGACATGCTGCGCAACTCACCGGAGCATCTGGCTGCAAGGCTGAAGGAGAACGAGGCCGTGGTACGCGCCATTCGCGAACGCAACAGTGCCCTGGCCAGTGCCCAGATGCGCCAGCACATCCTGGCCGAGGGCGCGCGCATGGGCATCCCGCTGAACATCCCGGATGAACACCTGCATCCATGACCTGAGGAGAGCGACCATGAACGCCGCCCCCCACTTGCCTGCCCTGCTCGCGGCCGGCGAAACCCGCCTGTCGGCCGAGCAAATCTACCCACGGCTGTTCGACGCCATTCTCGAACAGCGCCTGCCCCCCGGCAGCCTGCTGCCCGAGCAGGCGTTGGGCCAGGCGTTTGGGGTCAGCCGTACCGTGATCCGCCGCGTGCTCGGGCGCCTGTGTGACCAGCAAGTGGTGGTGCAGCGCCCTAGCCACACCGCGCACCTGGCAGCCCCCGACCCCGAGCAGGCGCGGCAGGTGCTCAGTGCCCGGCGGCTGGCGGAGACCACCCTGATCACCCTGGCCGCGCAGCGCGCCCGCCCTGCGCAGATACGCCAACTGCGCCAGTTGGTTGAACGTGAGCGCCAGCACCATGAAAGTGGCGAGCGTTGCGCGGCGATCCGCCTGGGTGGCGAGTTCCACCTCAAACTGGCGCAAGTGGCGGCCAATGCGCCCCTGGCACGGTTTCTCAACGGCCTGGTGCCGATGACCTCGCTGATCATTGCCCGCTACGAGTCGCCGTGCTGCGAACATTGTGCGTGGGAAGAACACGCGGCGATCATCGATGCCGTGGAGCAAGGCGATGCCGAGGCGGCATTGGGGCTGATGCACACCCACCTCGACCGGCTGGAAGAGAAACTCGACCTGGCGTAGCCCGCGCCCAAGGGCCAAGCCCGCTGCTGACGGCCATGCACCGGTCCAGCAGCGGGTGTACCAGGCGGTGGCCTGTAGCGCCCGAGTCAAGCCTTGGCCATGGCCGAGGTCGGTAAGCCGAAGATCCGGTCAAACACCCAGTTGTAGGCGAAGGTGTAGCAAGGGATCAGCACAATGAACGCCATGTCCACCAGCAGTGCCTCTACCAGTGTCATGTCCAGCCACCAGGCAATCAGCGGGATCAGATACACCACCAGGGTCAGCTGAAAGCCGACCGCATGCGCCACCCGTCGCGCCACGCTGCGGCCGCGCTTGGCCTGGCGGCTTTCCCAGCGCTCGAACAACGTGTTGAAAATCAGGTTCCAGAGCATGGCAATGGTAGTGATCATCACCGCCAATGGCCCGGTATGCGACGCCTGGGTCTCTGACAGATAAGCCAGCCCGAGGGTCGACATGCTCAGCCCTATCAGCTCATAGCACGTCACGTACACCAGCTTGCGCTTCAAACCCTGCACCTGCATTTCCCTCCAATCCCAATAACGAAGGGCGCGATAATGCTTCACCTCGCTTGACAGCAAAAGGCAGCTGTCAGATCTACTGACAGGAGGCTGCCATGAACTTTTCCAGCGACAACATCCAGCTGTTTCTTGCCGTGCTCGACCGCGGCTCGTTCTCCGCCGCCGCTCGCGCCCTCAAACGGGTCCCGTCGGCGGTCAGCATGGCCATTGGCAATCTGGAAGCGGAGCTGGGATACAGCTTGTTCGAACGCGGGCCCCGCGAAGTTCGGCCCACCGCCCGGGCCTTGGCCCTGGAACCGCACGCCAGGCTGATTGCCGAGCAACTCGGGCTGTTGCAAGTCCATGCCTTGGAGCTCTCACAGGGGCTTGAAAGCAGCCTGACGCTGGCGGTGGTGCCGGACATCGATCACCGCCCGTTGCTGGCGGCTATCGCCGACCTCGGTGTGCGCCACCCATTGCTCGATATCGCTTTGCTCAGCGCCCCGCAGGAAGAGGCCCTGCACTTGCTGGACAGCGGCCGCGCCGATCTTTGCGTGGCCTTCGCTGGCCTGCAGGTGGATGCGCGCCGGGGCTTTCAACACATCGGTATGGAAGCCTTGGTAGCCACCCTCGCCCCTAGCCACCCGGCGCTGCGTGAAGCACGCATCCACTACCTCGAAGACCTGACCCGGGTGCGCCAGATCCTCGTGCGCAGCCGGGACCTGCCGCTGGCCGATCCACGCCCGCTGATCGGCGCCACGCACTGGTCGACCGACAGCTTCGACCTGGCCCTGCAGATGGTCGAAGCCGGCCTGGGCTGGGGCGACCTGCCGTTGTCTCGGGTAGCCCCACTGCTGGCAACCGGGCGCCTGGTGCGCCTGGCCTTCCGTAATACGCGCAACGAGTTGCAAATGCCGGTGCATATCCTGTGGCGCAAACAACAGCCACTGCAGCAAGCGGCGAGGTTGCTGATAGAGCAACTGGCCAAGGGCTGAGTGCCGTCTGTCGAAAGGTCTGTAAGAAATTACTTTAAGTACTTCAATGTTTTACCCCCCGAGCCGATATCCCGGTCGATAGGCCCCGCAGAACGTCATAAGCGCGCTGCGTCCTCCCCACATTGGCTCAAGGTCTCGAAACATGAACCTGAAATTTCGCCACAAGATCCTGCTCAGTGCCTGCGGCGTCGTGGTCCTGGCATTCGCCCTGTTCACGCTTTATAACGACTACCTCCAACGCAACACTATCCGCCAGAACATAGAAGCCTCGGTGCAGCAGGCCGGGGCCTTGACCGCCAGCAGCGTGCAAAACTGGATGAGCGGCCGCATCCTGGTGCTGGAAAACCTGGCCCAGGATATCGGCCAGCAGGGTGCCGGCGAGACCCTGGCCGGGTTGATCGAGCAACCCTCCTACACGCGCAACTTCCTGTTCACCTACCTCGGCCAGGCCAACGGCGTGTTCACCCAGCGCCCGGACGCCCAGATGCCTGCCGGCTACGACCCACGGCAACGGCCCTGGTATGCAGCGGCGGCCAATGCCGGGCAAACGGCGCTGACGCCACCGTACCAGGGTGCGGTCGGCGGCCTGATGGTCACTATCGCCACCCCGGTGAAAAGCAAGGCCACGGGGGAAATGATCGGTGTGGTTGGCGGTGACCTGACCCTCGATACCCTGGTGGAGATCATCAACTCGGTGGATTTCGGTGGCCTCGGCCACGCCTTCCTCGCCGATGCCAATGGCCAGGTGATCGTCAGCCCGAACAAAGACCAGGTCATGAAAAACCTGAAGGACATCTACCCCGGCAGCGACTTGCGCGTTGCCGCCGGCATGCAGGATGTCACCCTGAACGGCCAGAACCGGATCATTTCGTTCGCGCCGGTCGCCGGGCTGCCTTCGGCCCAGTGGTACATCGGCTTGTCGATCGACAAGGACAAGGCCTACGCCGCACTCAGCCAGTTCCGCACATCGGCCATCATCGCCATGCTGATTGCCGTGGCGGCCATTGCCGGCCTGCTGGGCCTGCTGATTCCACTACTGATGCGCCCGCTGACCACCATGGGCCGCGCCATGCGCGATATCGCCGAGGGTGAAGGCGACCTGACCCGCCGTCTGGTGGTGCAGAACCAGGACGAATTCGGCGAACTGGCAACGTCGTTCAACCGCTTTGTCGAACGCATTCACGCCTCGATCAGCGAAGTGTCGTCGGCCACCCGCCTGGTGCATGACCTGTCGGAGAAAGTGGTCAGCGCGTCGAATGCGTCGATCAGTGGCTCCGAAGAGCAGAGCATGCGCACCAACAGCGTGGCCGCAGCCATCAACGAGCTGGGCGCCGCGACCCAGGAAATCGCGCGCAACGCCGCAGATGCCTCGCAGCATGCCAGTGGTGCCAGCGAGCAGGCCCACGGTGGCCGGGAAGTGGTGGAAGAAGCGATCAACGCCATGACTGCGCTGTCGCAGCGCATCAGCGAATCGTGCGCACAGATTGAAACGCTCAATGCCAGCACTGATGAAATCGGCAAGATCCTGGACGTGATCAAAGGCATCTCGCAGCAGACCAACTTGCTGGCGCTGAACGCTGCGATCGAGGCAGCACGCGCGGGCGAAGCGGGTAGAGGCTTTGCCGTGGTGGCCGACGAGGTGCGCAACCTGGCTCACCGGACCCAGGAGTCGGCAGAAGAAATCCACCGCATGATCACCAGCCTGCAAGTCGGCTCACGCGAAGCGGTGCACACCATGAACACCAGCCAGCTGTCCAGCGAGCAGACCGTGCAAGTGGCCAACCAGGCCGGTGAGCGGCTGGCCAGCGTCACCCAGCGTATTGGCGAGATCGACGGCATGAACCAGTCGGTGGCCACCGCTACCGAAGAGCAGACCGCCGTGGTCGAAAGCCTCAACCTGGACATTACCCAAATCAATGCGCTGAACCAGCAAGGGGTAGAGAACCTTAACGAAACCCTGCGCCACTGCGATCAACTGGCGCAGCAGGCCGGCCGGTTGAAGCAATTGGTGGGGAGTTTCCGGATCTGAGAAGCCGGGGGCGCCCAGCGCCCCCATCTTTACGCGGTTATAACCTAATAACGAACAAGTCTATTTGGCTATAAAAAAATCTATATGCTGGCTGCATCCGATAACGGGCAATGTTGGGCGGTCGAGTAGCGTATGGATGTAGGTTCTTTTGGTTTCACCATTGCGGGACTGGTCGTGGGTTTCATCGTCGGCATGACCGGCGTCGGTGGCGGTTCGCTGATGACCCCGATCCTGTTGTGGTTCGGTATCAACCCGGCGACGGCCGTCGGCACTGATCTGCTCTATGCCGCCATCACCAAGGCCAGTGGCGTCTGGGTGCATGCACGCAACAAGAACATCGACTGGAAGATCACCGGCCTGCTCAGCCTCGGCAGCGTGCCTGCGGCCGCATTGACCCTGTGGTTCCTGAGCACCCTGCATACCGACACTTCGGCGCTCAATGCCATCATCAAGCAAGGCCTGGCGGTAGTGTTGATCCTCACCGCGCTGGCCATTCTGTTCAAATCGCGGCTGCAGGCTTTCGCCAGCCACCATGCCGGCGATCACTACCACCTCAGCGCAGGTACCCTGAATACCCTCACCGTGCTGACCGGCGTGGTGCTGGGGGTGATGGTGACCCTGACTTCCATCGGCGCCGGCGCCCTGGGTACCGTGGCGTTATTCCTGCTGTACCCGTTTCTGGTCACCCGTCGCCTGGTCGGTACGGAAATCGCCCATGCCGTGCCGCTAACGCTGGTGGCAGGCCTTGGCCATGCCGGCATGGGCAATATGGACTGGTCGTTACTGGGCTACCTGCTGCTGGGTTCTCTGCCGGGCATCTACCTGGGCAGCCACCTCACCGGGCGGATCTCCGACCGCGTGCTGCGTCCGTGCCTGGCCGCCATGCTGTTGTTGATCGGCTACAAGCTGGCGTTCTGAACCTCACCCAGGCGCAGCCGCCACTGCCCGGTATGGCTCAGTTCCAGACGTGACAGCGGCAACACATCGATACGCTGCCCGGCACTCATCGGGCAGCCCAGTACCTGCACCAGCACAGCACGTATGACCTGCGGATGGGTGACCGCCAGCCATTCACCCGACCTGTCGAAAGCCGCCAGCCAGGCGGCCATCCGCTGGCACAGCGCAGCGAACGACTCCCCGCCATGCACGTTACTCGCTGGCTCCCGTAACCAATCGGCCAACGCTTCTGGCTGCTCGGCCCGCAACTGCTTCAGCGCCATGCCCTGCCAATGCCCGAGGTCGCAATCGGCCAAGGCGGGCTCGACATGCACCGTGCTCGACAACCACGCCGCTGTTTCGCAGGCGCGCCGCTCTGGCGCCGTCAGCAACTGCACCGCTGGCAGGAGAGGCGCCGGCGGTTGCGAAAGCGGCAGGATGCCGTCATCAGCGCAGTGCAGGCGCCCGGTCTTCTGGGCCTGAGTCAGGGCATGGCAAATAAGGGTCAAACGGGTAGCTTTCATCAAGTGCCTCGGGTGGCGGGCTGGTGCACAATGTTTGGCATGCTGCGAGGCAGGCATGCTGAACACTATGCCAGCGTAGGCGCCTGCGCCACCAATGACCAACCGCCACGCCCATCCACCTCCAGCCGGTGAGTATGAAAACCTGCCAGGGTGCTGCGGTGCCCGACACTGAGCAACAGTGCACCAGGCATTTCCGAGCGCAGCAGCGCATAAAGGGCATGCTCGAGCCCCTCATCCATCGCTGAGGTGGACTCATCAAGAAACACCACCTGCGGCCGGTTGAACAGAACCCGGGCAAAAGCCAGGCGCTGCTGCTCGCCCACCGACAGAATATGCGCCCAATCGCAGCTGACCTCCAGGCGCTCGGCCAGGTGCCCAAGATTGACCTGGTGCAGTACCTGCTGCATACGCGCCTGATCCTCGGGCTGCCCCACCGCCGGGTAGGCAATGACCGTGCGCAGGTCCCCCAAAGGCAAATAGGGACGCTGCGACAGGAACAGCGCCTGATGGCCCAGTGGGCGTCGCACCTCCCCTTCGGCATAGGGCCACAGGCCGGCCAGGGCGCGTAGCAGGGTAGTCTTGCCGCTGCCTGAAGGCCCCTTGATCAACAGCGCCTGGCCAGCTTGCAGGCTCAGGTTCAGATCAGTGATCAGGGCGTGTCCATCCGGGCGCAGCACTTTCAGGTCGGCAATCTGCAGCGCATGGGCCTGCTCCGCGGTGAGTACCCGCGGCAATACCCTTGCCTGCGCGTTGGCATCGAGAAAACCGGTCAGACGGTCCAGCGTAGCCCGGTACTGCGCGAATGCATCGTACGATTCACGAAAGAACGACAGTGCATCCTGCACCTGCCCAAATGCCTGAGACGTTTGCATGACGTCACCCAGCTTGATTGCCCCGCTGAAGAAGCGCGGTGCCTGCAGAATGAACGGGAACACGACTGCCACCTGGCTGACCCCCAGGTTGAAACCACTGAACTTGAGGTTTCGGAATACCAGCGCCCAGGCATTCACGATCAGTGCCGCGAAGCGCCCCAGCAAGGTGCCCCGCTCAACCTCGGCACCTTGGTAGAAAGCGACATTCTCGGCATTCTCACGCAGGCGCATCAGCGCATAGCGGAAGTTGGCGGTGAGCTTTTCGTTGAGGAAGTTCAGGCGAATCAAAGGCTGGCCCAGGCGGAAGGCGATCCAGGTGGCGACGACCACATACAGGTACACGGCAAACACCATCGCCCTGGGAATTTCAACACCGGCCACGGCCAACGGCGCTGACAACCCCCAGAGGATCCCGGTGAACGCCACCAGGGACACCAGCGCACTGACTGCCCCCAAGGCCAAGGACAGGGAGTTGCTGACGAAGGCGTTTACGTCCAGCTCGATACGCTGGTCGGGGTTGTCGATCGGTTCAGCAAGAAATTGTCCACGGTAGTAAGCATCACCGTGCATCCAGTCACGGGTCAGGCGCTCGGTCAACCATACCCGCCAGGTGATGCTGAAGGCCTGGTTCACATAGAAAGAGCACAGCGAGCGCAGCACATGGATGCTGGCCAGCACGGCGAAGACCCCGAGCAGGTACCAGAATGCCCCTTGGTCCAGCCCCTGCAAAGCGCTGTAAAACCCGTTGTACCAGAACGAGAACAGCACATTGAGGCGTACGGAAAACAACGTCAGCACCAGCAGCAACGCAAACACCAGCAGTGGCCGCCAACTGCGTTTATAACTGAAATAAGGCCCCGCAAGTTGCCAGAACTGGCTGCCCCAGCGGGTGTAGCGTACGGCCAGAATAGCGGCGGCTGTGAAGCCGACAAAGGTGATGAACGAGGCGATTGCCAGCCAACTCAGGCTCTCTTGCAAGGCCTGGTGCCAGTTCATGTCCATGGTGAATGTCCGTGCTGAGTATTTCCGCGAGCGTAGCACTGCCCTATAACGCTTCAGGCATACATGACGTACATTTCATGAAAGCTGGCTGGCACGGGCTGCGCCCGTGTTCGCGGGCACGCCCGCTCCCACAGGGATTGTGGTGAGGCCGGGGGCCTTTTGGGGAGCACAAAGACAAAACCC
>NZ_DKJF01000007.1:24484-40424 GCF_002454615.1 Pseudomonas sp. UBA6699 | reverse complement strand
GTGGGAGCTGGCTTGCCGGCGGTTGAGCTGCAAAGCAGCCCCCAGGGTCAGCCTTCCAACACCCGGCAATAGAACTTCCACTCTTCTTCCAGCGCATGCGCCAGGTTCTGCGCCTTGCGGAACCCATGCCGCTCGCCCGCGTAGAAGTGCCCTTGCGCCTCTATCCCGTTAGCCTGCAACGCTGCAAGCATTGATCGGGTCTGCTCTGGCACCACCACCGCATCCAGCTCGCCCTGGAAGAAGATTACCGGCACCCTGATCTGCCCTGCATGCAGCAGCGGCGTGCGTTGGCGGTAGCGCTCGGCATCCAGGGCGGGGTCGCCAATCAGCCAGTCCAGGTAATCACCCTCGAACTTGTGCGTGGCACGCCCTAGCGCTATCGGGTCGCTGACCCCGTACAGGCTGGCACCGGCACGAAACACGTCATGGAACGCCAAGGCGCAGAGCGTGGTATAGCCCCCCGCGCTGCCGCCGCGGATGAACGCCTTGCGTGGGTCGACCAGGCCCTGTGCTGCCAGGTGCCGGACCGCTGCACAGGCGTCGGCCACATCGCTCTCACCCCAGCGCAGGTGCAGTGCCTGGCGGTACGCCCGGCCATAGCCGGTGCTGCCCCGGTAATTCAGGTCGGCCACGGCAAAGCCGCGCTGGGTCCAGTACTGGATGCGCGGGTCGAGCACCGGGTAGCAGGCCGATGTCGGGCCACCGTGGATGAACACCACCAGCGGTGCGGCCCCCTGCGAACGGGCCGCCGGGTAGAAGAAACCATGCGCCGGCTCACCATCACTGGCGTAGTGGAACGCCTGTGGCAGGCTGACGTGGTCGGCTGGCAGCACTTCGGCCCCACCGGCCAGCACGCGAACCTCGTGGTTGCTGCGGTCGATGACAATCACCGCCGGCGGGCTGATGGGCGAGGCGGCGATGGCATAGAGGTGGTCGCTGTCTATGGCCAGGTTGCGAAAGCGGGTGTAGGCACTGGCGAAGCGCTCGGTGCGGCCATCGGCCCCGCGCATCCCCAGTTGGCCGAAGCCGTTTTCGAACCAGCTGGCCAGGTAGCTATATGGGCCCAATGGCAACCAGGTGCAGGTGCCCAGCTGCCAGGGGGCCGCCGCGTGGTCTGCCTGCTCGGCAGGCATCGCCTGCCACTGGCCATCGACTTCGCCCCAAGGTTGCCAGAACCCATTGCGGTCGGACAGGCAGTACAGCCGGCCTTCGCCATCGAAGCGCGGCTGCTGCAGCGATTCCTCGGCTGCCGCCACGCACTGGGCGGGCAACCAGTGGCCACTGGCATCGCGCATGCGGCACATCAACCGGGTCACGGTCCATGGCTGTGCCGGGCGGTCCCATTCGATCCACGCCAGTCGCTGGCCGTCGCCACTTACCGTCGGTGCAGCATAGAAGTCGGCGCCTTCGGCAAGCACTTCGCAGCCGCCGTCGCGCAGCGCGACCAGGCGATGTTCGACCTGGTCGGCGTGGCGTTCTTCAACCGCCAGCACCTGGCCGTCGTGCCATTGCACATCGCCATAGCGGCAGTTGGCATTCTGCGTCAGGGCCCGCGGTTCCAGGTCGTCCAGCGGCTGGGTATAGACCTGCTGGTCCTGCTCGTTGACGAACACCAGCCCGTCGCCGCCCAGGCAGAAACTGCCACCGCCATACTCGTAGACCCGGCTGCGCACGCTGAAGCCATCCGGGGTCAGGCAGCGAGCCTGGCAGTACAACCAGTGCCAGATGCGGCAAGCCCCATCGGCTGGGCGGAATTCCAGCCAGAACAGCCCGTCGGCACTGACCTTGAGTTCGGCAAAGTCGGTGCCGGCGGCCACGGCCTGGGCCGCGCTGAATTCAGCCGCGGGCGATGACACGGGAGTTACGTTCATTGCGGAAGGTCATCTGTTCAATGGCGAGCTGGGCGCTTTCGGCCTCCTCGCGAGCCTTGAGAATGATGCCGTGGTCGGCCGACTTGGCGCACACCGGGTCGGCGTTGCGGGCGTCGCCGGTCAGCATGAAGGCCTGGCAGCGGCAGCCGCCGAAGTCCTTTTCCTTTTCGTCGCATGAGCGGCACGGTTCGCGCATCCACTCGTAGCCACGGAAGCGGTTGAAGCCGAACGACTCGTACCAGATGTGGTGCAGGTCGTGCTCACGCACATTAGGGAACTGCACCGGCAGCTGGCGGGCGCCATGGCAGGGCAGTGCGGTACCGTCAGGTGTGATGGTGAGGAACAGGTTGCCCCAGCCATTCATGCAGGCCTTGGGGCGCTCTTCGTAGTAGTCCGGGGTGACGAAGATCAGCTTGCACGGGTTGCCTTCGGCCTTGAGTTTTGCGCGGTACTCGTTGGTGATGCGCTCGGCACGCTCCAATTGCGCGCGCGTTGGCAGCAGGCCAAGGCGGTTGAGGTGCGCCCAGCCATAGAACTGGCAGGTGGCAAGCTCGACGAAGTCGGCTTCCAGCGCGATGCACAGCTCGATGATGCGGTCGATCTTGTCGATGTTGTGCCGGTGGGTGACGAAGTTGAGCACCATCGGGTAGCCGTGGGCCTTCACTGCGCGGGCCATTTCCAGCTTTTGCGCAAAGGCCTTCTTCGAGCCGGCCAGCAGGTTGTTGACCTGCTCGTCGCTGGCCTGGAAGCTGATCTGGATATGGTCCAGGCCGGCCTCCTTGAATTCGGCGATGCGCGCCTCGTTCAGGCCAATGCCGGAGGTGATCAGGTTGGTGTAGTAACCCAGCCGACGGGCCTCGCCAATCAGCTCGGCCAGGTCCTGGCGCACCAGCGGCTCACCACCGGAAAAGCCGATTTGCGCGGCGCCCATCTGGCGTGCCTCGGCCATGACCTTGAACCACTGTTCGGTGTTCAGCTCCTGGCCCTGGGCGGCAAAGTCCAGCGGGTTGGAGCAGTACGGGCACTGCAGCGGGCAACGGTAGGTCAGCTCGGCCAGCAGCCACAGCGGCAAGCCCACAGCGGGCGTGGGCGGCAACTCAGGCGAGGACGATCCAGTGTTCGGCACGGGCTACCTCCATGAACTGCTCGATGTCCTCGGCTACCTGGGGCACGCCGGGAAATTGCTGTTCGAGTTCGTTGATGATCGCTGCTACGTCGCGCTGGCCATCGATCAGCCCACCGATCAGGCTGGCGCTGTCATTGAGCTTGATCATGCCTTCAGGGTAGAGCAGCACATGGCCTTTCTGCGCCGGTTCGTACTGGAAGCGGTAGCCGGGGCGCCAGTTCGGCACTTGGTTACGGTCGAAACTCATAGGGTGATCCCCTTGTGCCACACCCGGTCCTGGGTGACGGAGTGATAGGGCGGGCGGTTCAGCTCGTAGGCCATGCTCATGGCGTCGAGCATGCTCCAGAGGATATCCAGCTTGAACTGCAGTATTTCCAGCATACGCTCCTGGCCTGCGCGGGTGGTGTAATGCTGCAGGGTAATGGCCAAGCCGTGCTCCACGTCACGCCGGGCCTGGCCCAGGCGGGTACGGAAGTACTCGTAGCCGGCCGGGTCGATCCACGGGTAGTGTTGCGGCCAGCTGTCCAGGCGCGACTGGTGGATTTGCGGGGCGAACAGTTCGGTCAGCGAGCTGCTGGCCGCTTCCTGCCAGCTGGCGCGGCGGGCGAAGTTGACGTAGGCGTCTACGGCAAAGCGCACGCCGGGCAGTACCAGCTCTTGCGAGCGCAACTGGTCGGGGTCCAGCCCCACCGCCTGGCCCAGGCGCAGCCAGGCCTCGATACCGCCGTCTTCGCCTGGGGCACCGTCGTGGTCGAGCAGGCGCTGTATCCACTCGCGGCGTACTTCGCGGTCAGGGCAGTTGGCCAGGATCGCGGCATCCTTCATGGGGATGTTGACCTGATAGTAGAAGCGGTTCGCGACCCAGCCCTGGATCTGCTCGCGGCTGGCCCGGCCCTGGTACATCGCCACATGATAGGGGTGATGGATATGGTAAAAGGCGCCCTTGGCGCGCAGGGCCTGCTCGAACTCGGCAGGGGACATCGGCAGTGCATCGCTCATTCGGCTGGCTCCTGTAAAACGCTTGACTGGCCTGGCAACTCACCCCTGTGGGAGCGGGCATGCCCGCGAACACCGGCCAAGCCGGTGCCATGAACTGTATTGGCTGCTTCGCGGGCATGCCCGCTCCCACAGGGGTTCAGTGTCGTCTGGCCGTCTGTATTTACAACTCGATACTCATGCCATCGAAGGCCACTTCCACGCCCCGGCGCAGTACTTCGGCGCGTTCGGGCGATGCTTCATCAAGTATCGGGTTGGTGTTGTTGATGTGGATAAGCACTTTGCGCTGGCGCGGGAAGCCATCGAGCACTTCCAGCATGCCGCCGGGGCCGTTCTGCGCCAGGTGGCCCATCTCGCGCCCGGTGCGGGTACCAACGCCACGGCGCTGCATTTCATCGTCTTCCCACAAGGTGCCGTCGACCAGCAGGCAGTCGGCGCCGTGCATCATCGCCAGCAGCTTGTCATCGACCTGGCCCAGGCCAGGGGCGTAGAACAGCTTGCCGCCGGTACGGGTATCTTCGACCAGCAAGCCAAGGTTGTCGCCCGGGTGGGGGTCGAAGCGGTGCGGCGAGTAGGGCGGTGCGGCGCTGCGCAGCGGGAAGGGCGTGAAGCGCAGGTTGGGGCAGGCGTCGATCACAAAGCTGCCTTCGAGCTCGATGCGGTTCCACTGCAGCCCACCGTTCCAGTGGCTGAGCATGTTGAACAGCGGGAAGCCAGTGGTCAGGTCCTGGTGGACCATGTCGGTGCACCACACCTGGTGCGGGCAGCCTTCGCGCAGGCTGAGCAGCCCGGTGGTGTGGTCGATCTGGCTGTCCAGCAGCACGATGGCGTTGATGCCGGTATCGCGCAGGGCCCGGGCTGGCTGCATGGGCGCAAAGGCTTGCAGCTGCGCGCGGATGTCGGGCGAGGCATTGCACAGTACCCAGTGCACGCCGTCGTCGGACAGGGCGATGGACGACTGGGTGCGCGCCGTTGCGCGCAGGGTGCCGTCACGGTAACCCTTGCAGTTGACGCAATTGCAGTTCCACTGCGGGAACCCGCCACCGGCGGCGGAGCCGAGAACCTGGATATACATGGCCACTCTCTATGCTGTGCGAAATCCGTATCTTGAAAACGAAAACGCCCCGGCAGGCCGAGGCGTGGAACCGTAAGCCGGGCTTAGCGGTTAGCGAAGTACATGGTGACTTCGAAGCCGATACGCAGATCAGTGTAAGCAGGTTTGGTCCACATGGAGTTACTCCTTCCGGATGGGTTTTGGTTTGCTCAGCTACTACTTGGGTACCGCCATGCGCAGGAGGTTCCCAGAACTGGGATTGCGCTATCTTACAAGAAAAATTTATACCGAAAGGTTAATTATTCGAAAAGTGCCATTGCACTTTGCGTAACAATCATGGGCTTCCGCCCTGCCAGGAAGTGTCTGGCGCGGCAGCGTTGGCCAGGCAAAGCCAGACAGCCCCCGTATCGAGCAGGTTGCTGAGCAACTGGTCCAGATCCGTCTGCCGCGTGTTCAGGATAGACCTGCGCAGGCCATCGAGCTGGCCTGGTTGTGTAGCCAGGTGTGTCTGCCATGCCCACTCGGCGACCTCCGCGTTGGCCATGGCCGGCTCGGCAAATTGGTCGGCCAAGGCCTGGCGAACCCCGGCGTCAAGGGTAACGCCCTGGCGCAGCAGGGCCGTCAGGTGGTCAAGGACCTGAACCTGGCCGGTGTGCGGAGACTGCACACCGAACAACAGGCCACCCACGCCCTCGATCTGGCGAAAGGTACTGAATACCGCGTAGCCCAGTTGCAGTTCCACTCGCAGCCTTTGGTAGACCGGGCCTTGCAGTAATTGGGCGAGCAGGCGGCCGCGGGCTTCGTCTGCCGCAGCCAGTGGGCAGAACAGCAGCAGGGCGTGTTCACTGCCTGGTGCGCTAACGTGGTACCAGCGCTTGCTGGCCCAGCTGGGTGCCGGCGTAGGCCGCGCGCCTTGGCCGGGGCACTGCTGCACGGCAACACCCAGTGCGCCCAGCGCCCGGGCGTCGAAACCCGTGGCCAAGCCTTGCCACTGCGATTGCTGCCATAGGCTTGCGAGGTGCTGCTGCCCCAGCGAGCAATCCGGCGTTGTTTCAGGCAGGCCACCGGCTACCGCATCCGGCAGTTGCTGCAGCAACAGGCGGATGGGTATCAATGCCGGAAGCTGCGCGGGGCTGGCTTGCCAGCAGTTGACAGGCGGTTCGCGCAGCAACCCCAAGGCCTGGTGCGTTGTGCGCAGCACCGCTGCTGGCAGCCCGGCGCAGCGCAACTGCCAGTAAGCGTCGGCACTGGTGAATTGCAGTTGCACCGAGGCGCGTTCACAGCGTTCCTGCAACGGCGCCAGGGCCTGCTCGAGCACCCGTTTCAGCGGCTGGCGCAAGGGCGAAGGCACCTGCCAGCGCAGGTACAGCGCCGCGTACTGGCGCGAGGCCGGGAGCTGGCCACTGATGGTCAGCGCCGCCGGCAGCGGCTGAGGGTTGGCATTGGGCAGTTCGGCACTGAGCAACGGGTCGGCTGGCGGCAATTGCCAATGGCCGCACTCGGCGCAGGGCAAATCAGCAAGCAGCGCATCCAGCGCGTGCAGGCCTTGGGCATCCAGTTGGGCGAACGGCCGGCCTGCGCTGTCCCGGCGGGCCAGCTCCAGTGCGCTTGCACTGTGCGCGCGGCTGCGCTGCAACACACCGAACTGCTGGTTCAGCGAACGGCGGTCGGCTTGGCGCATGAAACTGAACCAGCCGTGCAGCAGGTCGCGGGCTTCGTCCGGGCAGGCGTTGGCACTGAGCTTGAGGTCGAGGTGCCACAGCAACTGACCGGCGAATGCATACAGTGTTTCAGCTTTGAAACTGTGCAGCCAGCCACGCTCACGCAGGGTGCCCAGCCAGCTCCCGGGGCGGCTGTCTTCAAGGCCGGTGGTCAGCAGCTCCAGCGCTTGCTCGGCGCCGTTTGGGAGTTGCTGGTGCGTGAACACCAGCGGGTCGGCCGTTGCCGACAGGCAGGGTGGCTGCGCCTTAGCCACAGGCTGCCCCACAGCGAAAAGCCCGGCATGTTGGCGGCCGATTCGCTCCAGTTCAGCCAGCGGTTGTGGGCCGCACAGGCTCAAGGTGATCTGCCCGCCCTGGTAAAAGCGCCGGTGAAAACCGCCGAGCGCTTGCTGGAAGCGCGGATCCTGCAGGGCCAGGGTGTAACGGTTGCCGGCATGGAATGCGCCCAGCGGATGGCCAGGCCCGGCCGCTTGCAGCAAGGCGAACTGCTGCTGGGCCTGCGGGTTGCGGGCCCAGGCGATGAACTCGGCGTGAATCACCTCGCGTTCGCGGCGCTGGCGCTCGCTGCCCAGGTCGGGTTCGGCAAGCATCTGGCACAGGCGCTCAAGGCCGCCGGCCAAAGCACTGGGTGGCACTTCGAAGAAAAAGTCGGTAGTACGTTCGCGGGTGCTGGCGTTGACTTGGCCGCCGAGGGTTTGCACGTAGCGCATCAAGCCATCGTTCAGCGCAAAGCGGGAGGTACCGAGAAAGAACAGGTGTTCGAGAAAGTGCGCCAGGCCGGGCCATTTGGCGGGGGCATCGTGGCTGCCCGCGTGCACCCGCAGTGCGGCCGCCGAGCGCTTCAGGCGCGGGGCGTGGCGCAGGGTCAGCTGCAGGCCGTTGGCGAGGGTCAGGTGGCGGGTGGCGTCAGGCATGGGGGGCTCCGGTTGCTCGGTTTCCATGCTAACCCATTTGTTTCCAGGCCCGACCCCTTCGCGGGCGAGCCCGCTCCCACAGGTACTGCACAGGGCTTTAGATTCACGCGGTCGATGTGAAAGCGGCCCCCGTCAGCCTTGACGCAGGTGCAGCTCCTGGCGCAGATCGCTCAGGTAGGGGAAGGCCGCGCGCCCCTGCACCACCCGCTCATGCTCAAGTTCGGCCAGCAACAGGCATTCATCGTGCCCGGCCATCGCCAGCAGGCTGCCGTCCGGGCCGATGATGCTGCTTTGCCCGCAATACTGAATCTGCCCTTCTGCCCCGCAGTAGTTGGCATACACCAGATAACACTGGTTCTCCTGCGCCCGCGCCCGCACGGTCACCTGGCAGGTGAAATCGTAGGGCGCCATGTTCGCCGTTGGCACCAGAATCAGCTCGGCGCCGTCCAGTGCCAGGCGCCGGGCGTTCTCCGGGAACTCGATGTCGTAGCAGATCAGCAGGCCGACCTTCCAGCCCTCCAGCTGTACCACCGGGAAGTGATCGGGGCCGGGGCTGAACATCGAACGGTCCAGTTCGCCGAACAAGTGGGTCTTGCGGTAGTTGCCCAGGCTGCGCCCATGGGCGTCGATCAACTGCACGCTGTTGTAGATCGCCCCGTCCTCGCCGCGCTCCGGGTAGCCGTAGACAATGGCGATGCGGTACGCCTGGGCGATTTCCACCACCGCCATGGCTGCTGGACCATCGGCCGCCTCGGCCAGGTGCTCCACCTGAGCCAGGCCGATGTTGTAGCCGCTGAGGAACATTTCCGGGCACACCAGCAACTGCGCGCCACGTTCAACTGCCAGCTGCGCCTGCTGGCGCAGCCGTTGCAGGTTGCCGGGTACATCCAGCGGCTGGGGATGGCCCTGGAACAGAGCAATGCGCATGTTGCCTCCTGCGTGTCAGTCGGCCAGGGCGATCGGGCCGATCTCGTCGAACACGTCGCCAGGGCCTGGGTTGTCGGGGTGGGTACGGCCACCGAAGTGGTTCATGATACCCCACACCGCATTCAGTGAAGTTTGCACCGCGCCCTCGACCCAGGCAGGTGTCCACGACACGTCGTCCCCGGCGATGAACATGCCGCGCTGTTCGGCGGGCATGTCCTGCTGCATGAAGTGGGCGTACATGCGCTGGTTGTAGCGGTAGTGGCCCGGCAATGCACCCTTGAAGGCGCCGAGGAAGTACGGGTCGGCTTCCCAGGACACGGTGATCGGGTCGCCGATGATGTGCCCGGCAATGTCGGTTTTCGGGTAGATCTTTTTCAGCGCATCCAGGGCCAGTTGCACGCGCTTTTCCACCGGGTGCGGCAGCATCTTCAGCGCATCGCTCATCCACGCGTAGGACAGGCAGATGACCCCCGGTTTGTGGTCACCGTTATCGAACAGGTATGTGCCGCGGGTGAGGCGGTCGGTGAGGGTCATGCTCATCAGGTCGCGGCCGGTTTGCGGGTCTTTGTCCTTCCAGAACGGCCGGTCGACCATGACGAAGGTCTTCGAGGACTGCATGTAGCGGGTCCGGTCCAGGGCCATCCACATTTTTTGCGAGAACAGCGATTCCTCGCAGTCGATCTGCGTGGTCAGCAGCCAGGTCTGGCAGGTGGTGAGCACTGCACTGTAGTGGCGGGTGTCACCCCAGTTGTCGGTAACCGCCAGGCGCCCGTCGGCTGCGCGGGCGATACGTTTTACACCGGTACGCGGCGCGCCGCCATGCAGCGCGCTAAGGCTGGTGCCCTGTGGCCAGTGCACGCAGCGCTCCGGTACATGGCGCCAGATACCTTGTGGCACCTGCTCAACGCCGCCGACTACCAGGTGCTGATGGTCGTCGCAGTTGGTCATGACCACGCGGAAAATTTCCAGCATCGAGTTGGGGAAGTCCGAGTCCCACCCGCCCGTGCCGAAGCCGACCTGGCCGAACACCTCGCGGTGCTGGAAGCTCAGCTTGGCGAACGAGCGCGAGGTGGCGACGAAGTCATAGAAGGTGCGGTCGTCCCACAGCGGTACCAGCTTGTTCCACAGCGCCTTCAGGCGGGTGACATCACGGTCGCGGATGGCTTGCTGAATGTCGGAGAACTGGGCACCGCTTTCCAGCGCATCGGCCCAGGCGTCGGCCACTTCATGGAACAGTTGCGGCAGGTCGGCAGCCTTCTCGGCGTAGTAGGTCTGGCCCTCCAGGTCGATCACCGTACTGCCCGACGCCGGGGTCAGCGGGTTGGGGAAAGGCTTGGTTTCCAGGCCTAGCTTGTCCACATAGTGGTAGAAGGCAGTGGACGACACCGGGAAGCGCATGCCGCCGAGTTCGGCCACGATCCCGTCGGTGCCGTTGAAGGCTTGCGAGCGCAGCCGGCCGCCAAGCTTGGAGGCCTCGTAGACCACCGGCTTGAGGCCCAGCTTCATCAGTTCGTACGCCGCCACCAGGCCGGCGATGCCCGCACCTACGATGGCCACCTCTTCACCGTGGCGTTCAGCCGGGATACTGCCAAGGCCTGCCGGGTGTTCAAGCCAGTCGTCGAAAGCGAAGGGAAAGTCCGGGCCAAAGATGGTGATCGGCTTCTTGCCGTCGGCGGGGTGGCGGTTTTTCTTGTTCATGAAGTGACCTTGCCAGAGGGGCTGCGCGGTGAGCAGAGCCTGAGTATAGGAGATGCCTGGTGGTCATTTTAGGGACAGCGGGGTTCGTAATTAAGATGCAGAGTGTTGTCTTAATGTCGTTTTCTGAGTCGAAATCTATTTCAAAAAATACATTATGACGAACAATGGCCCGTTGTAGGAGCGGCCTTGTGTCGCGAAAGGGCCGCAAAGCGGCCCCAGCAACATCTGCTGTATGCACAAATCCTGGGGGCGCTTCGCACCCCTTTCGCGACACAAGGCCGCTCCTACAACGGGCTGTGTAGCACTTGCGATCTGGGTGATCAGATACGTCCTACACCCATGCCTTGAGATAAAGAATTACCCTACACCCGCTATAGCCCCGGTCTGGCTGCGCGGAAAATGTCTCAGGGTTAACGTCACCGGGTCGCCGTTCTAAGGGCGACTGGGTGTGAGAACCCATCATTCAACTTCGCACCAAGGCTTGTGTCATGGCAGCCGTGCGCGGGCAGGCTTTGGCCTGGCCGGATTTCCAAGTTGGCCGGTTCTCACCCCGTGCATGGCTGCCACCTATTTCCCGTGAGAAGGAGTTGGTAGGCAGTTTCCTCAAGGCTCAATTTGGGAATTGCATCATGAAACAGACGGATTCTGACCGACCCGAAAAACTCAAACCCACCGCCGAAAAGCCCTTCTGCAACTGCGAAGCCAGCCACCCGCCGCTCTTCGCCATCCGCCCCGGCATTGACGCCGCCGACGCCTTGGTCCACGCCTGCCTGCTAGCCCGTGGCCTCAACCAGATTGCCTCTGACTACGCGCAACACCACGCGCCCGAGCGCAGCCGTGACATTGTCTGGTCGATGCAGCATTCTGCCGAAAGCCTGTCGGCCATCCTCGATGGCCTGCTTGACGGTCAGGAAGCCTGACCGCCAGCCCGCTCACAGCGGCTGACCGCGGTCCACCTTGCTGCTGAGGATGATCGACGTGGTGGTTTTTTCCACCCCGTCGACACTGCCGATCTGGTCAAGCAACTGGTCCAGTTGCTCGGGTGAGTCCGTGCGCAGCCAAGCCACGTAGTCGAATTCGCCACTTACCGCGCACAACTGCTGCACTTGCCCCATCGCACTCAAACGCCGCACCACGTCCTTGCCGGAGCGCGGTTGCACCTTGATCCCCACATACGCTTGCAGCCCGCCACCAATCACACTTTGCCCAAGGCGCACACCGTAACCGGCAATGACCTTGGTCTTCTCCAGCCGCTCCAGGCGTGAGTTGACCGTGGTACGGGCGATACCCAGCTGACGCGCGAGGTTGGCCACGCTTTCACGGGCGTTGATCTGCAGCAGCGCGATCAGCTGGCGATCGATTTCATTCAGGGTGATAAGGCGGGCATCCGACATGGCGAGTCTCTACGGTTGGCCCGCTAGCCTAGCCAGCCAATGCCAATCAGGGCAAGGCCAGCCGCTGCCGACGCGGCCCCTGTAGGAGCGGCCTTGTGTCGCGAAAGGGTGCATAGCGCCCCCAGGATTTGTGCATCAAGCAGATATCGCCGGGGCCAGAGCACGCTCCGAAGCATATTGCCAGGCATGAAAAAGCCGCGCATTCGCGCGGCTTTTCAGTAGCTGGTGGGCCCACACGGACTCGAACCGTGGACCAAAGGATTATGAGTCCTCTGCTCTAACCGACTGAGCTATAGGCCCTCAGTAAGTGGCCGGATTATAACGAGGGTTTCGCACCTGTGCCATCTGAAAGATCCGATAGTGCTATGCGAAGGAACGAAGCAGCGAATTCCTCTGGCGGCAGTGGCAGGCTGACGATGTAGCCCTGGATCTGCTCGCAGCCTTCCGCTGCCAGGAAACGCTGCTGCGCCTGGTTTTCCACCCCTTCGGCAATGATGGTCAATTGCATGCTGCGGCCCAGCGCGATGATCGCCCGGGCGATGGCTGCATCGTGGGGGTCGTCAGGCAGGCCGCGGATGAACGACTTGTCGATCTTGAGGATATCCAGCGGCAGGCGCTTGAGGTAACTCAGCGATGAATAGCCCGTGCCGAAGTCGTCAATGGCCAACTGCACGCCCAGTTTCTTCAGCTGGTGGAGCACGACCAAGGCTTCTTCGGCCTGGCTCATGATGAAGTTCTCGGTAATTTCCAACTGCAGGTCGCCCGCCTTCAGGCCGTAGGTCTTGAGTAATTGCTCGATGCGCTTGGCCAGGCCGTGATGGCGCAATTGGGCGCCAGCCAGGTTGATCGAAAGCGGGCCGAACGCTTCATAGTCCCGCTTCCAGCGATGCATCTGCCGGCAGGCCTGCTCCAGTACCCAGTCACCCAACTGCAGGATGGTGCCGTTCTCTTCCGCCAGGTGGATGAAGTGCTCAGGCGGCACCTCACCGAAGGTCGGGTGGCTCCAGCGGATCAGCGCTTCGGCGCCGACCAGGCTCTGGGTCTTGAGGCTGAGCTTGGGCTGGAAGCACAGGCTCATTTCATTGCGCTCCACGGCGCGGCGCAGCTCATGCTCCAGGGCAATGCGTTCGCTGGCCTGGGCGGTGAGGTCGCGGGTGTAGGCTTCGACGCGGTTGCGGCCCTTGGCCTTGGAGCGGTACATGGCGGCATCGGCGTTGCGGATCAGCGTGGCGACGTCGCTGCCGTCTTGTGGATACAGGCTGATGCCAATGCTGGCGCTGGTGAAGAACTCGTGTTCGCCAGCCTGGAACGATGCGTTGAAGCAAGCCAGCAATTTGTTGGCGATGGAGCTGGCGTCGCTGGGCTTGTGCAGGCCGGGCAGCAGGATGATGAACTCGTCGCCGCCCAGGCGGGCCACGGTGTCGACGTCACGTACCTGCTCTTTCAGGCGCTGGGCGATACCTTTGAGCAGCAGGTCGCCGACCGGGTGGCCGAGGCTGTCGTTGATGTGCTTGAAGCGGTCAAGGTCAAGGAACAGCACCGCACCCTGGCGGTTGGACACCTGCGCACAGGCCAGTGCAGCCTGTAGGCGGTTCTCGAACAGGGCGCGGTTGGGCAGGCCGGTCAGTGGGTCGTGATGGGCCTGGTAGTCGAGCTTGGCCTGGGCATGCTTGAGGCTGGAAATATCAGCGAACACCGCGACGAAATGGGTGATTTCGCGCTCGGTGTTGCGCACAGCGCTGATGGTCAGCCAGCTGGGGTAAAGCTCCCCGCTCTTGCGTTTGTTGAAGATCTCGCCCTGCCAGTGGCCTTCAGCGGTCAACTGGTGCCACATGGCGGCGTAGAAGGCACTGTCGTGCTGGCCGGAGGCGAGCAGGCGCGGGGTTTGGCCGAGGGCTTCGATTTCGCTGTAGCCGGTAATTTCGCTGAACGCACGGTTGACCGCGCTGATGCGCTGGTCGATGTCGGTAATCAGTACGCCCTCGGCAGTGTTCTCGAATACCGTGGCGGCCAGTTGCAGTTTTTCCTGCATGAGGTGGCGTTCGGTAATGTCGCGGGCGATGGTCAGCATGCAGTCGATCCCGGCAATCGGCAGTGGCCTTGCCGAGAGTTCGCACAAGCGGATCTGCCCGTCGCTGCGGCGAATGTGGCAGGTGAAATCACGCACGAAGCCGTCGCGGTTCAACTGGTCGACCAGGCGTTTGCGCTCGTTGAGGTCGACCCAGATGCCAAGGTCCAGCGACGTCTGGTCGATGGTCGGGTTCAGATCGTAGCCGGTCAGGCGGCAGAAGCCTTCGTTCACCTCCAGCAGCAAGCCGTCACTCTGGCGCGACAGCAGCAGCCCGTCGGGTGAGGCGTGGAAGGCCTTGGCGAATTTTTCTTCAGAGGTTTGCAGTTGCTGCTGGGTTTCCTTGAGCTGGCTGATGTCGCGTACCGCCACTACCAACGCGGGGGTGCCGTCGAGCTCGAAGGTTTCCGCCGAGGTCAGGCCGGTAAACAATTGGCCATTGCTGCGGCGGAAGGTCATCTCCAGGTTGCGGATACCGCCTTGGTGCAGGCGCTCCAGCACCCGTGGCCCGCTGCCTTCTACGCCCCACAGGTTGAGCTCGGTAGCGGTACGGCCGATCACCTGGTCCGGCGCCAGGCCGATCTGTTCCTCGAACGCCTCGTTCACCTCCAGCAGGCAGCCATCGCTGTGGCGGGCGATAAGCAGGATGTCGGGGCATTGCTGGAACACCGAGGCGAATTTTTGCTCGGACAACCGCAGGGCGTCCTCGGTGCGCTTGGTTTCGCTGATGTCGATCATCAGGCCGCGCATCACGGGGTGGTGGCCATGTTCGATCATGCTGACGATGTTGCGTACCCAAAGCGCTTGGCCGTCGGCGCGGATGACTCGGTAATCGAGGCTGTGGTCGCGCCCGGCAGCGGTTTCGCTGTCGCAGTACGCCTGGGCCCAGAGGGCATCTTCCGGGTGCAGTATGCTGCGCCAGAAGCCCGGTTTCAGCCAGTCGGTCAGCGGGTAGCCGAGCAGGCCCTCGGCGTGGGGTGACACATAGCTGTAGGTATAGTCATTGGCGTCGGCTTCCCAGGCAATGGCTGACAGGCTTTCGACCAGCCCACGGTAGTGGTATTCGCTGCTGCGCAGCTCCTGCTCCAGGGCAATGCGGCGGGAAATTTCCGAGCTGAGCCGGCGGTTGATGCGGATGACAATGGCCAGTACGCCCATCAGGAACAGCACGGTTGGCAGGCCGTACACCAGCAAGTCGGACCAGAACATCCGCTGATCGACCACATTGCCCACCCAGCGCTGCTGGATCTCGCTGATTTCGCCGCTGCTCATGTCGGCCATCACTTTGTCGAGAATGCCGACCAGGACTGGATTGTTGCGCGGCACGGCCATGGCCAGTTGATAGCGATAGGGTGTTTCACCGCTGACATACAGGCCATCGAGCTTCAGCTGGCGCAGGCTCCAGATACTCGATGCCAAGTCCCCGACCACAGCATCCACCTGGTCGGTGGCCAGGGCCTGCAGCGCCGAGCTGACGTTAGGCAGTGCCACCAGGTTGAGGTCTGGGTGGTGGGTGCGCAGCAACTCATGTGGCGCATAATTTTCGACCACGGCAATTTTCAGCCCATACAGGTCTTTCAGGTCGCGCGGTTGAGCGCCGCCCTTGTGGGCGAGGATCACGATGGGAAAGTCCAGGTATGGCCGGGTGAAGGACAGGTAGGCCTGGCGTTCTGGCGTCGACATGATGCCGGGCAGTAAGTCGATTCGGTTTTCGCGTGCCTGTGCCAATACCTCGGTCCAGTTACTGGGCTCGACCGGTTTCAGTGTCACGCCCAGGCGTTGCTGGATCTTGGCGATGTAATCGGCGGCCAATCCCTGGTAGCGGCCCTCCTGGTCGCGAAACTCGAACGGCGGCCAGGAGGCATCTACGCCCAGGCTCAGCTGCGGGTGGGCAGCCAGCCAGGCTTGCTCCTCGTCTGTCAGGGTAAGGGCGCCGGCCGTTGTGCTCCAGACAATCAGGATCAGCAACAGGATGGCCGGCTTCAGGGGCATGACGGCCTCGCTTTCAGGTGGTCTGAAGTCGAGTGTAGACGGGCATTGCTGCTGGTGTGCGGAAGAACAAGAGGCCTTTTGTCAGATACAACAGTGCCTTGAGAAAAACCCCGGCCTGGGCTTAATGCGAGTCAGTTGAGAAATTTGGGGTCGCTTTGCGACCCTTCGCGGGCACGCCC
>NZ_DKJF01000007.1:0-24285 GCF_002454615.1 Pseudomonas sp. UBA6699 | reverse complement strand
GGGCGTGCCCGCGAAGGGCTGCAAAGCAGCCCCAGTAACGCTTAACTAACAGGCATTAGGCCTGGGCCGGGGTTCGTTCGTCACTCGTCGAGGAAGGAGCGCAGGTGCTCGCTGCGCGTCGGGTGGCGCAATTTGCGCAACGCCTTGGCTTCGATCTGACGGATCCGCTCACGGGTCACGTCAAACTGCTTGCCTACCTCTTCGAGGGTATGGTCGGTGTTCATGTCTATACCGAAACGCATGCGCAGCACCTTGGCTTCGCGTGCTGTCAGGCCCGAGAGCACGTCACGGGTGGCTTCTTTCAGGCTCTCGACCGTGGCTACATCGATCGGGGACTGCATGGTCGAGTCCTCGATGAAGTCGCCCAGGTGTGAGTCTTCGTCGTCACCGATCGGGGTTTCCATGGAAATCGGCTCTTTGGCGATTTTCAACACCTTGCGGATCTTGTCCTCAGGCATTTCCATGCGCTCACCCAGCTCTTCCGGGGTCGGTTCGCGGCCCATTTCCTGCAGCATCTGCCGGGAAATACGGTTGAGCTTGTTGATCGTCTCGATCATGTGCACCGGAATACGAATGGTGCGAGCCTGGTCAGCGATCGAACGGGTGATTGCCTGGCGAATCCACCAGGTGGCGTAGGTCGAGAACTTGTAACCACGACGGTATTCGAACTTGTCTACCGCCTTCATCAAGCCGATGTTGCCTTCCTGGATCAGGTCGAGGAACTGCAGGCCACGGTTGGTGTACTTCTTGGCGATGGAGATAACCAGACGCAGGTTTGCCTCGACCATTTCTTTCTTGGCGCGGCGGGCCTTGGCTTCACCGATCGACATGCGACGGTTGATTTCCTTGATCTCGGCAACGGTCAGGCCGGTTTCGGTCTCAAGGTCGATCAGCTTTTGCTGGCAAGCAACGATGGCGGCGTCCTTTTCACCCAGGGCGGCTGCCCATTTGGTGTTGCGCTTGGCCAGGTCACCGCTCCAGGTCTGGTCGGTTTCGTTGCTGGGGAACAGGCGCAGGAAGTCGGCGCGCGGCATGCGGGCGTCACGCACGCACAGTTGCATGATGGCGCGTTCTTGCTGGCGCAGACGGCTCAAGGCGTCACGCACGCGCTCGACCAGTATCTCGAACTGCTTCGGTACCAGTTTGATCGGCATGAACAGGTCAGCCAGGGCCTGCAGGGCCTCGATGCTTTCCTTGTGGTTGCGACCGTGTTTCTTCAGAACCTTGTTGGTGACCTGAAGCTGGTCGTTGACCGCACCGAAACGCTGTGCGGCGACAACGGGGTCGGGACCGCTTTCGGTCTCTTCTTCGTCGTCACTGCCTTCGCTTTCTTCGTCTTCGTCGTCCGACTCTTCCTTGGCCGCTGGGGCCTTGGCGCCGATGACCGGCACCTCGTCGGTGGGCGCTGCGATATTGTCGTCAGGGTCGATGTAACCGCTGAGAACATCGGACAGGCGGCCACCTTCCGCGGTGACACGGTCATATTCGCCGAGAATGTAATCGACAGTGCCCGGGAAGTGGGCGATGGCGCCCATGACTTCACGAATGCCTTCCTCGATACGCTTGGCGATTTCGATCTCGCCTTCGCGGGTCAGCAGCTCGACCGTACCCATTTCGCGCATGTACATGCGCACCGGGTCGGTCGTGCGGCCGATATCGGTTTCAACTGCCGCCAACGCAGCAGCGGCTTCTTCGGCCGCGGCTTCGTCGGTGTCGGCTTCCGCCAACAGAAGGGCATCCGCATCCGGAGCACTCTCGAATACGTTGATCCCCATGTCGTTGATCATGCGGATGATGTCTTCCACCTGTTCCGGATCTGAAATATCCTCAGGCAGGTGGTCGTTGACCTCCGCGTAAGTCAGGTAGCCCTGCTCACGACCGCGGGTGATCAACTCTTTGATACGAGACTGCTGTTGCGCTTTTCCGGACATAACACCCTATCCACTGAAGGTCTTGGCGGGCAAAAAACAAGCCGAGGATTATACCCGAGCATGGGCCTCACGCGCCAGATGAGGTCGGCGTTTGTGCGGGAACATTCCGGCTCAGCAAGGCGAGGAGCTGGGTTTTTTCCTCGCTGGTCAATTCGCTTTGACGTGATTTCCTGAGCAGTTGTTCCAGGCTGCGCTCGCGTTGGCGGGCGGACAAGCTAGTAATGGTGTCGAAAAACTGTTGTTCAAGGTTGTCGGCCACGATCAGCCATTCCTTTTCTGCCAAGGCCCGCAGCAGGCGGCCCTGTTCGGTGCCATGCCAGCGTGCAATCAACTGCATTGAGCTTAGCCCAGGATTTTTCTGTGCGGCTTCGATCAATGCCACCAGCAGCTGGCTGTACAGGTGCTCTTCGTCGGCGAAGTGGCTGGCATCTTCCACCTTGCCCGCCAGCAGCGGGTGGTGCAGCAAGGTACGCAGGGCCGCCAGGGTAGGTGGTTCGACCGGCGCCGGCACCCGTGGCGGCGCTTCATCGCGCTGCCAGTTTTTCCCGCCCTTGCGGTTCTTGTCCCATGGTTTGTCGCCCCACGGCTTCTTGCCGCCGCCCTTGTTGGGCTTCCAGGCCTGCTCCTGCTGGAACGGCGCCGGCTCGAACTGCGGCATGTCACCATAGTCGGGGGTGTAGCTGGCCATGGCGTCGTAATCGTAGCCAGGGTCGTAGTCCGGCATGCTGGTGGGCGCGGCTGCCTGCTGGGCCAGTTGCTCGACCTGTTGAGGGTCGAGGCCGGTGATTTCTTTCAGGCGGTTGCGCATCAGCTGGCGCAGGTTGGCGCCGGGAATCTTTTCGATCAACGGTGCGGCCAGGGTCGCCATGTGGGCCTTGCCTTCCAGCGAGCGCGGGTCGGCTTCGACGCCCAGTTGCTCGAAGAAGTAGTCGGCCAGCGGCTGGGCGTGCTGGTTGATGCGGGCCATGAAGGCGTCGGTGCCTTCGGCGCGTACCAGGCTGTCTGGGTCTTCGCCTTCAGGCAGGAACAGGAAGCGCGCCCGACGGCCGTCCTGCAGGTTGGGCAGCGCCGACTCCAGCGCGCGCCATGCCGCTTTGCGCCCGGCCTGGTCGCCGTCGAAGCAGAACAGCACGCTGGGCACCACGCGGAACAGGCGCTTGAGGTGTTCTTCGCTGGTGGCCGTGCCAAGGGTGGCCACGGCATTGCGCAAGCCTTGCTGGGCGAGGGCGATGACATCCATGTAGCCCTCGACAACGATGATTTCGTCGAGGTTGCGGTTGTGCTTGCGCGCCTCGTACAACCCGTACAGTTCCTGGCCCTTGTGGAATACCGGGGTTTCCGGGGAGTTCAGGTACTTGGGTTTGTCGTCGCCGAGCACCCGGCCACCAAAGGCGATGATGCGCCCGCGGCTGTCACGGATGGGGAACATTACCCGGTCGCGGAAGCGATCGTAGCGCTTGCCGCTTTCGGCGTTCTCGATCAGCAGGCCGGCATCGATCATCACCTTCTGCTGCAGGGCGTCGGCGCCCAGGTGCTTGAGCAGGTTGTCCCAGCCGGGTGGGGCGAAGCCCAGGCAGAAGTCGCGGGCAATTTCCCCGGACAGGCCGCGGCCTTTGAGGTAATCCACCGCCGCCTTGCGGGTCGGGTGGCTGCGCAACGCCTGGCGGTAGAATTCGGAGGCTGCATCCAGCAGTGGGTATAGCGGCGAATCGGTGGGCTGACGTGGCTTGTTGTCACGGCGCCCTTGTTCGCGGGGTACTTCCATGCCGGCGGCGCGGGCCAGCTCCTCGACGGCCTGGGGGAAATCCAGGTTGTCGTGGTCCATGACAAAGCCCAGGGCGTTGCCACCGGCGCCGCAGCCGAAGCAGTAGTAGAACTGCTTGTCGGGGCTGACCGTAAAGGAAGGGGTTTTTTCCTTGTGGAACGGGCAGCAGGCGGAGTAGTTCTTGCCGGTTTTTTTCAGCTGGACGCGCGAACTCACCACATCGACGATGTCGAGGCGGTTGATCAGGTCGTCAATGAAGCTCTGGGGAATCAGCCCGGCCATGGCAGTCTCGTCATCTGGCAACTGGCAAGTCTAATCGCTCGCGCGCCGAATGGGGCGGGTGCCGCTTGATATGGTGCGAGGGAATGTGTGCTCGCCGCCGGCCACTAGGGGCCCGTCAGTCTGACGTGCACGTCTGGTCATGGAACAGCGAAGACCAGCTCTGACGTTTCAGGCAGGTTGCCCGTATGCAGTTCGCGTGAAGCTTGTGCGGGGCCTTGGGCTGGCTGCCCAAGTGTAAAACGACCACTGCCATCGCCCGGCGTTAGCCGGGCAGGGCAGAAGCTTTGCGTTGAACGCCTGTATTAGTACAGACGAACGGCGCGGCGCTGTTCGCGCTGAACTTTCTTGGCGTGACGCTTAACAGCAGCAGCTGCTTTGCGCTTACGCTCTGCGGTCGGTTTCTCGTAAAACTCGCGGCTACGAACTTCAGCCAGTACACCGGCTTTTTCGCAGGAGCGCTTGAAACGACGCAGAGCTACGTCGAAGGGTTCGTTCTCTTTAACTTTGACGGCTGGCATCCAGGGCTACCTTAATTCATTACCGGGGTAGACGTGCTCCTGGCAAAACAAAGGTGTGCTGGAGAACGTCGGTTTTCAAGGGTTGCGGATGTTAACCCTTAGCAAGCCGGAATGCAAAGCCTCTGATCGAAAACCGCTGGTCGGCACTCGGCACGGGGACTATCATGCGCGGCTTCGAATTCAGCCCCCACAAGGGACGAGCCCATGCTAGTACTGGGATTGGAAACATCCTGCGACGAAACTGGCGTCGCATTATACGACAGCGAACGCGGTTTGTTGGCCGACGCGCTGTTCAGCCAGATCGACCTGCACCGCGTGTTTGGCGGTGTGGTGCCCGAGCTTGCCTCGCGTGACCACGTCAAGCGCATGCTGCCCCTCATCCGCCAGGTGCTGGACGAGGCGGGCTGTGTCGCCACCGAAATCGACGCCATCGCCTATACCGCCGGCCCTGGCCTGGTCGGGGCCTTGCTGGTGGGGGCGTCGTGCGCCCAGGCCCTGGCATTTGCCTGGGACATTCCGGCAATTGGCGTACACCACATGGAAGGCCACCTGCTGGCGCCCATGCTGGAAGAAAACCCGCCCGAGTTTCCGTTCGTCGCTTTGTTGGTGTCCGGCGGCCATACCCAGCTGGTTCGGGTGGATGGCATCGGCCGATACGAGCTGCTGGGCGAGAGCCTGGACGATGCCGCTGGCGAAGCTTTCGACAAGACCGCCAAGCTGATTGGCCTGAATTACCCGGGTGGCCCGGAAATCGCGCGCCTGGCCGAGCAGGGCGTGCCGGGGCGCTTTGTGTTCCCCAGGCCGATGACCGATCGCCCTGGCCTGGAATTCAGCTTCAGTGGCCTGAAGACGTTCGCCCTGAACACCTGGCAGCAGTGCAAGAATGCTGGCGACGACGGCGAGCAAACCCGTTGCGACGTGTCGCTGGCATTCCAGCAGGCCGTGGTAGAGACTTTGACCATCAAGTGCAAGCGGGCCCTCAAGCAGACGGGCCTCAAGCGCCTGGTCATCGCCGGGGGCGTAAGTGCCAACAAGGCCTTGCGCGCCTCGCTGGAAGAGATGCTGGCTGGCATGAAGGGCAACGTATATTACGCGCGGCCGCAGTTCTGCACCGACAACGGCGCGATGATCGCCTATGCCGGCTGCCAGCGGCTGCTGGCCGGGCAGCAGCAGGGCCTGGGGATCAGCGTGCAGGCACGCTGGCCGATGGAGCAATTGCCACCGCTGTAACGGTGGGCGGCAAGGTTCAGAAGTGGCGCTCGCGCCCGGCAAACAGATCGCGCAGGTTGCTGCGGTGGCTCCAGACGATCAAGGCGGTGAGCACCGTGATCGGCAGCAGGGCTTCCGGCTCGCGCCAGGCCAGCAATGGCAAGGTCAGCGGGGTGGCGATCAGCGCGGCCAGCGAGCTGGTACGGGTGAGGTAGAAAATCAGCAGCCAGGCGCCAACCGCCAGCAGCGCGGCGGGGAAATACAGGCCCATGAGCATGCCGGCAGCCGTCGCCACGCCTTTGCCACCCTGGAAGTGGAAGTACACTGGAAACAGGTGGCCCAGCACTGCATACACGCCTACCCAGGCCTGTTCTTGCAGGTCCAGCCCGGCGAGGCGGGCGAGCAATACTGGCAGCAGGCCCTTGCACAGGTCGCCAAGCAGGGTCAGGATCGCCATTTTACGGCCTGCCAGGCGTAGCATGTTGGTAGCGCCGGCATTGCCTGAACCACTGGAACGCGGGTCCGGGCTGCCTGAGAGGCGGCTGAGAACAATGGCGAAGGACAGCGAGCCGAGCAGGTAGGCGAGCAACGCCAGTAACCAAAACATGCTAACTATTCCGGGCGAGGACGCCCTGATTCTAACGGCGCCAGTCGCCCTTGTCGTGCTGTGGAGAGAAGTGCTTGGACAGAGTGTTCATCGAAGGCCTGGAAGTCGATACCGTTATCGGTGCCTATGACTGGGAGCGGGATATTCGCCAGTGCTTGCGCCTGGACTTGAGCTTTGCCTGGGACAACCGCCCCGCGGCGGCCGGCGACGACCTGAACCTGGCCCTGGATTACGCCAGCGTTTCGGCGCGTATCCAGGCATTCGCCGAGCAGGCCCGTTTCGAGCTGGTGGAAACTTTTGCCGAGCGCCTGGTGGCTGCCTTGATGGAAGAGTTCCACATCCCGTGGGTGCGGTTGAAGCTGACCAAGCCTGGCGCGGTGCCGGCGGCCCGTGGCGGTGTTGGCGTGGAGATCGAGCGCGGATGTCTCTGAGCACGGTTTACCTGGGCCTTGGCAGCAATGTCGACCGTGAGGCGCATTTGTGTGCCGGGCTTGATGCGTTGGCCGCGATTCTCACCGACATGCGCTGCTCTCCGGCTTTCGAAAGCCAGGCGGTGGGGATCAAGAGCGGGCCATTCATCAATTTCGTGGTCAGCGGGCAAACCGCGCTGCCGTTGATCGAACTGGACCGCCGGCTGAAGTTCATCGAGGCCGACAATGGCCGTTATGCGCCTGACCGCAAAGGGTTGCCGCTGGATATCGACGTGCTGATGTATGACGACCTGCATGGCAACTTCGATGGGCTGGTACTGCCCCGGGCAGAGATCTTGAAGAACGCCTTCGTGTTATGGCCGCTGTCGCTGCTGGCGCCGGAACTGGTGCATCCGGGGGCGGGCAAGACCATGGCGCAGTTGTGGCAGGACGCGCAGATCGACCAGGTGCTGGCCCCGGTGGCCTTTGAGTGGCGTGGGTTGCAGTTGACGCCGGCGTAAGCCTGTTCCGGCCTTTTCGCGGGCTTGCCCGCTCCCACAGGTGAATCGCGCAGGCTTCAAATTTTGAGAAAGACAGTTGCTCCTGCAAGTACGGCGGCAACTCCAAGCCAGCGCAGGCCCCCTGTGGGAGCGGGCATGCCCGCGAACACCGGCGAAGCCGGTGCCAGGCACCGCGTCGCCTGCTTCGCGGGCTTGCCCGCTCCCACAGGGGCTGTGTTGCCTTCACGTTGGCGCGCTACCTATGGGAGCGGCTTTGGTCGCGAAAGGGCCGGTAGCACTAGCAGTGCCGGTAAGCCTCAAGCGCTTTCAGCCGCTGCGCTTTGAGCGCTTCGCCCAGTGCCTGGCCAGTCAGCCCAGCCTGCACAAGCGGCTTCACATCCACCGCCCGCGCCGCTGCCGCAGCGCCACGCAAGTACTCGCCCTGTGGATAACCCGCTTTGCAATTCCCCAGTGCCACCATCTCGCAGGCAGCCAGGAAATCCTCAAACCGCTGCGGGCGCCGGTACACATCGAACTTCTGCAACAGCGCCAGCAGTGACATGGCAGGCAGCTGCAGCGCCTGATCAGCCTGCACCAGGCACTCCCCCGTCAGCAGGGCCAGCTCCTGGCATTCCCGCGGCGCCTTGAGGCGTTGGTTGACGGTCTTGATCGAGGCGGGGGGCAACTGGTGCAACAGGCAGGCCCAGCGCACGTGCAGGGGCTGGAGATGCGCAGCTGCTTGTTCCAGCGCAGCCAGGGCTTGGGGGGCGCTATCAAGCTCAGGCAACAGTTCCCGGAGGGCGGCGCACGCATGCAGGACCTGGAAGAACACCTGCGGCTGCGCCTCCATCAGCGCGCGCTCGATCTCCTTCCAGCTGCGTTCTGCAGTCAATGCCTGCAATTCACCCGAGGCACTGATCTGGCGCATCAGCTCCAAGGTTTCATCGGCCACCCGAAAGCCCAAGGGTGCATAGCGCGCAGCAAAGCGCGCCACCCGCAGCACACGCAGGGGGTCTTCAGCGAACGCTGGGGAAACGTGGCGTAACAGGCGTTGGTCCAGATCCCGCGCGCCCTGGTAAGGGTCATGAACCTGCCCGGCCTCATCCTCGGCCATGGCATTGATGGTCAGGTCGCGGCGGATCAGGTCTTCTTCCAGAGTTACGTCGGGGCTGGCATGGAAGGTGAAGCCACCGTAGCCGCGCCCGCTTTTGCGTTCGGTACGGGCCAGGGCGTATTCCTCGCCGGTTTTCGGGTGCAGGAATACCGGGAAGTCGGCGCCGACCGGGCGGTAACCCTTGGCCAGCATTTCCTCGACGCTGGCACCGACCACCAGCCAGTCGATATCGCTGACCGGTCGGCCGAGCAGGCGGTCACGTACGGCACCGCCAACCTTGTAAATGTGCATGAGCAACTCTCCATAACTGCCGACAGCATAACCCGCCGGCAGTCATGGCGTGGCTTCAGAGATGGTGAATCACCGCCAGGTCCATGCGGCCGTATTCGCCGCCGTCGCCGTGCTCGCCGCGTGGCGGCATGTGGTGGGTCTTGACCACCTGCTCGCCTTGCACGGTCTCCAGGTGGATATCGAAGCCCCACAGCCGATGCAGGTGCTTGAGGACTTCGTCGGTCGAGTCGCCAAGCGGTTTGCGGTTGTGCTGTTGGTGACGCAGGGTGAGGGAGCGGTCCCCACGGCGGTCGACACTCCAGATCTGCACGTTCGGCTCACGGTTGCCCAGGTTGTACTGGGCTGCCAGCTGCTCGCGAATGAGCCGGTAACCCGACTCGTCGTGAATGGCCGGTACCAGCAGATCGTCCCGTTGGTCATCATCGAGAATGCTGAACAGCTTGAGGTCGCGCATGACCTTGGGCGACAGGTATTGCAGTATGAAACTCTCGTCCTTGAAGCTGCTCATGGCGAACTTGATGGTAGAAAGCCAATCACTGCCGGCAATGTCGGGGAACCAGTGGCGATCCTCTTCGGTTGGGTTCTCGCACATGCGGCGGATGTCGGTGTACATCGCAAAGCCCAGCGCGTAAGGGTTGATGCCGCTGTAGTACGGGCTGTCGAAACCAGGCTGGAACACCACACTGGTATGCGACTGCAGAAACTCCATCATGAAGCCTTCGGTTATCAGCCCCTCGTCGTACAAGTCGTTCATCAGGGTGTAGTGCCAGAAGGTTGCCCAGCCTTCGTTCATCACCTGGGTCTGGCGCTGCGGGTAGAAATACTGGGCTATCTTGCGCACGATGCGCACCACTTCCCGTTGCCAGGGTTCCAGCAGCGGGGCGTTCTTTTCGATGAAGTACAGGATGTTTTCCTGCGGCTCGGCGGGGAAGCGCCCTTCATCGCGGTCATTGCCCTTGTCGGCGCTTTTCGGGATGGTCCGCCACAGGTCGTTGATCTGCCGCTGCAAGTGTTCCTCGCGCTCCTGTTGCCGGCGCCGCTCCTCTTCGGCAGAAATAGGGTAGGGCCGCTTGTAGCGGTCTACGCCGTAGTTCATCAGGGCATGGCAGGAGTCGATCAGGTCTTCCACGGCGTCAATGCCGTGGCGTTCCTCGCACTGCGCGATGTACTGCTTGGCGAACACCAGGTAGTCGATGATCGAGCTGGCATCCGTCCAGGTGCGGAACAGGTAGTTGCCTTTAAAGAAGCTGTTATGCCCATAGCAGGCATGGGCGATCACCAGTGCCTGCATGCACATGGTGTTCTCTTCCATCAGGTAAGCGATGCAGGGGTCGGAGTTGATCACGATCTCGTAGGCCAGGCCCATCTGGCCACGGCTATAGGACTTTTCCGTGCTGAGGAACTGCTTGCCGTAAGACCAGTGGTGATAGCCCAGCGGCATGCCGACGGAAGCGTAGGCGTCCATCATCTGCTCGGCCGTGATCACCTCGATCTGGTTGGGGTAGGTGTCCAGGGCGTAGCGCTCGGCCAGGCGGCTGATTTCCCGGTCGTAGGTCTGGATCAGTTCGAACGTCCATTCGGACCCGGTGGAAATGGGTTGGCGTCTCTGTGCTCTGGCGGTCATGTGGCTAACCTGCGCTGGAAGAGTTCACGGAAGACCGGGTAGATGTCGCCGGCCGATACCAGCTGCTGTTGGGCAAACGTGTCGGGGAAGGCCTCGCCGATGCGTTCGTATTCGTACCACAGCGCCTGGTGCTCACGGGGGGTGATTTCGACGTAAGTGTAGTACTGCACGTGCGGCATGATCTGCTTGGCCAGGATATCGCGACAGATTGGCGAGTCGTCGTTCCAGTTGTCGCCGTCGGACGCCTGGGCAGCATAGATGTTCCAGTCACTGGCCGGGTAGCGTTCAGCCATGATCTCCTGCATTAGCTTGAGTGCGCTGGAAACGATGGTGCCCCCGGTTTCCCGCGAGTAGAAAAATTCTTCCTCGTCCACTTCGCGGGCACTGGTGTGGTGGCGAATGAACACGACTTCGATGCGGTCGTAATTACGCTTGAGGAACAGATACAGCAGGATGAAGAAGCGCTTGGCGATGTCTTTGGTCGCCTGGGTCATCGAACCGGACACGTCCATCAGGCAGAACATCACCGCCTTTGAACTGGGGTTGGGTTGCTTGACCAGCAGGTTGTACTTGAGGTCGAAGGTGTCGAGAAACGGCAGGCGGTTGATGCGTGCCTTGAGGCGCTCGATTTCCTGTTCGATTTCCTGGATATCGGTGAAATTGTCCGGTTCCTCTGCGCGCAGGCGCGCCAGCTCTTTCTGTGCTTCGCGCAGCAGGGCACGGCTGCTGCCGGTCAGGGCGATACGTCGGGCGTGGGCCGAGCGCAGGGTGCGCACGATGTTGATGCGCGACGGGTTGCCTTCGTTGGCGATACCGGCGCGCACAGTTTTGAAGGTGTCGGCACCGGTCAGGTGGCGTTTGACCAGGTTGGGCAATTCGAGGTCTTCGAACATGAATTCGAGGAACTCTTCCTGGGTGATCTGGAAGACGAATTCGTCCATGCCTTCGCCGGAGTTGCCGGCCTTGCCACGGCCGCCGCCACCCCCGCCGCCGCCTTGCGGCCTGGGTATGTGTTCACCGGCAGTGAACTCCTTGTTGCCGGGGTGCACGATGGTCTGTTTGCCCCCGCGGCCATGGTGCAGCACCGGTTCGTCGATATCACGCCCGGGAATGCTGATCTGCTCGCCGTGTTCCATGTCCATGATGGAGCGGCGGCTCACCGCCTCTTCGACGGCCTTCTTGATGTGTTCGCGGTACCGCCGCAGGAAGCGCTGGCGGTTGACCGTGCTCTTGTTCTTGCCGTTCAGGCGGCGGTCTATAACGTAGCTCATGGTCCCTCCGGTAGCTGGAGCAGCTGCAAGCCACAAGCCCTCGACGCCAAGCGGTAAGCTTCAAGCTGCAAGTAAAAGCAGCCATCGCTGCCGCAGATGCTGGCGCCTGGCATGCGCCGGCGCCAGCCAGCTTGTGGCTTGCAGCTTGTAGCTTGGCACTAGGCGGCTTGCCGCTTTATTGCGATTTCCTGACCCGCAGGTACCACTCCGACAGCAGGCGCACCTGCTTGTCGGTATAACCACGCTCCACCATTCGGGTGACGAAGTCGTTGTGTTTCTTCTGGTCCTCTTTGCTGGCTTTGGCATTGAAGCTGATGACCGGCAGCAGGTCTTCGGTGTTGGAGAACATTTTCTTCTCGATCACCACCCGCAGTTTTTCGTAGCTCAGCCAGCTTGGGTTCTTGCCATTGTTGTTGGCGCGTGCGCGCAGTACGAAGTTGACGATCTCGTTGCGGAAGTCTTTCGGGTTGCTGATGCCGGCCGGCTTCTCGATTTTCTCCAGCTCTTCGTTGAGCGCGATGCGGTTGAGGATCTCGCCGGTTTCCGGGTCGCGGTATTCCTGGTCCTGGATCCAGAAGTCGGCGTACAGCACATAGCGGTCGAAGATGTTCTGGCCGTATTCGCTGTAGGACTCCAGGTACGCTGTCTGGATTTCCTTGCCGATGAACTCGATGTAGCGCGGTGCCAGGTACTCCTTCAGGTAGCGCAGGTAGCGTTCGCGCACTTCTGCAGGGAACTGTTCCTGTTCGATCTGCTGCTCCAGCACATACAACAGGTGCACGGGGTTGGCGGCAATTTCGTGTGGGTCGAAGTTGAACACCTTGGACAGGATCTTGAAGGCGAAGCGGGTCGACAGGCCATTCATGCCCTCGTCGACGCCGGCCGAGTCGCGGTATTCCTGGATCGACTTGGCCTTCGGATCGGTGTCCTTGAGGTTTTCACCGTCGTACACGCGCATTTTCGAATAGATATTGGAGTTTTCAGGCTCTTTGAGCCGCGACAGCACCGTGAATTGCGCCAGCATTTTCAGCGTGTCCGGAGCGCAATGGGCCTTCGACAGCGAACTGTTGACCAGCAATTTGTCGTAGATCCTGATTTCGTCGCTGACGCGCAGGCAGTACGGCACTTTGACAATGTAGATCCGGTCGATGAACGCTTCGTTGTTCTTGTTGTTCCGGAAGGTGTGCCACTCCGATTCGTTGGAGTGGGCCAGCAGGATGCCGGTGTACGGGATGGCCCCGAGGCCTTCGGTACTGTTGTAGTTACCTTCCTGGGTGGCGGTGAGCAAGGGGTGCAGGACCTTGATCGGCGCCTTGAACATTTCCACGAATTCCATCAGGCCCTGGTTGGCCCGGCACAGTGCCCCCGAGTAGCTGTAGGCGTCGGCGTCGTTCTGTGGGTATTCCTCGAGCTTGCGAATGTCGACCTTGCCGACCAGGGCAGAGATGTCCTGGTTGTTTTCATCGCCCGGTTCGGTCTTGGCGATGGCGATCTGGTTGAGGATGGAAGGGTAGAGCTTGACCACTTTGAATTTGGAAATATCGCCGCCGAACTCCTGCAGCCGCTTGGTTGCCCAGGGCGACATGATGGTGTTGAGGTAGCGCCGCGGGATGCCGAACTCTTCCTCGAGAATGGCCCCGTCTTCGGTGGCGTTGAACAGGCCCAATGGCGATTCGAACACCGGTGAGCCCTTGATGGCGTAGAACGGTACGCGCTCCATCAGCTGCTTGAGTTTTTCCGCCAGCGACGATTTGCCGCCACCTACCGGGCCCAGCAGGTAGAGGATCTGTTTCTTTTCCTCCAGGCCTTGGGCGGCGTGGCGGAAGTAGGACACGATCTGGTCGATGCACTCTTCCATGCCATGGAAGTCGGCAAAGGCTGGATAGCGGCGGATCACCTTGTTGGAAAAAATGCGCGACAGCCTGGAGTTGGTAGAGGTGTCGATCAGCTCTGGCTCACCGATGGCCAGCAACAGCCGTTCGGCCGCCGATGCGTAGGCACTGCGATCCTCTTTGCACAGCTCGAGGTACTCCTGCAGCGAGAGTTCTTCCTGGCGCGTTGACTCGAAACGTTGTTGGAAGTGGCTAAAAATACTCATGACGTCACCTCGCTCGATACGTGGAGACGACGCCGGATCAGTCAGCTGATGCTGGCAAGCAACCGGGTTCGCCAGTTGCTGTATACCCCCCAGAACACCCTGTTACGCTACCGATGACCCGCACGCCGGTGTACCGGCTCTCCCCTTTTTTGGATGGCCTGAGCTTAAGCGTAGTTGGTTATCTGCAAGGTCAAGGGGCGAGGAGTGCAGAAGTTACGAACGACCGTTCGTCAGGTAAGCCGCAAGCCCGCGCAGGGCGCGGGCTGCAGTAAAAATGAAAATATTTATTCGGCAGCGCCTTGGGCTGTCTCGGCCGGGTAGGTGGTGCGCCACAGTTCAAACCCACCGTCGACGCTGTACACGTCCGAGAAGCCCTGGCCTACCAGGTAGGCGGCAGCGCTCTGGCTGGAGTTGCCGTGGTAGCAGACCACCAGGGTGGGGGCGTCGAGGTCGGCATTGCGGATGAACTCGGCAACCGAATGGTTATCCAGATGCCGGGCGCCGGTAATGTGGCCGGCAGCAAAGGCTTGCGAGTCACGGATATCGACCACGACCGCACCTTCTTGCTTGCGAAGCTCCAAGGCCTGCTCGGGAGGGATGCGCTTGAATTCGCTCATGGGTACTACTTCCTTCAGGTGTGGTCATTGAGTGTAGTGGGTTGTGCCGGCTGGCGCAGGGTGCCGTCGGCGGCGCAGTCGCAGCGGTGGTATTGGCCGCTGTCGAGGTTGTACAGGGTCATGGCGCCGCCCCACACGCAGCCGGTGTCCAGGGCGATGACGTCAGGCTGGTCGACGCGCCCTTCAAGGGCGGCCCAGTGGCCGAAGATGATCTTCACGTGCCGCGAGCGGCGGTCCTTGTGGGCAAACCAGGGTTTGTAGCCTTTGGGCGCGGTGCCCAGGCCTTCCTTGCTTTTGAGGTCGAGTTTGCCTTCTGCGGTGCAGAAGCGCATGCGCGTGAAGTAGTTGGTGATGACCCGCAGGCGCTCGATACCGGTGAGGTTCTTGCTCCACTTGTTCGGCTCGTTGCCGTACATGCCATCCAAGTACAACTTCAGGCGAGTGTCATCGCGCAGCACCTGTTCCACCTCGTCAGCCAGCTTCAGGGCTTGCCCGAGCGTCCACTGCGGCGGGATGCCGGCATGAACCATGGCAACGCCCCGCGCCTCATCGTAGTGCAGCAGCTTTTGCTGGCGCAGCCAGTCGAACAACTGATCCGCATCTGGCGCTTCGATGATCTCGCGCAAGGTGTCGCTTTTCTTCAGGCGCTCGACGTTGTGCCAGGCGGCCAGCAGGTGCAGGTCGTGGTTGCCCAGCACGCAGACCAGGGACTGGCGCATGGAGTACAGAAAGCGCAGCGTTTGCAGTGACTCGGGGCCGCGGTTGACCAGGTCGCCCACCAGCCACAGGCGGTCCACGGCGGGATCGAAGCGTACGCGTTCGAGCAGGCATTTGAGTGGCTGCAGGCAGCCCTGCAGGTCGCCGACGGCGTAAGTGGCCATCAGTGCAGGGCCCCGGGCACCGCCAGGCGAAACGGGGCGATCTCGGCATCGAAACGTTTACCGTCTTCGGCAAACATCTGGTAGCTGCCCTGCATGGTGCCTACGCGGGTGCTGATGACAGCCCCACTGCTGTAGGTGTGGCTCTGGCCCGGCTCGATATTGGGCTGCTGGCCGACCACCCCGGCGCCGCGCACTTCTTCGACCTTGCCGTCACCGTTGGTGATCAGCCAGTGGCGCGACAGCAGTTTGGCTTTCAGCGAGCCGTTGTTCTGCACAGTGATGGTGTAGGCGAAAGCGAAACGACTGTTTTCCGGGTCGGATTGCTCTTTGAGGTAGCGGGTCACGACGCTGACGTCGATTTGATAGCGGGGGTCGGACATGCAAGGGCCTTGGGCGAACTGACGCAATAATGCAGTCTAGGCCATTGGCGGGGGGGAGGGCCAGCGGTGGAAGGGCTGGGGGTTTTGTGTTGCCTGGGCTGGCCTCTTCGCGGGCACGCCCGCTCCCACAGGATTCCACCGCATTTGAGGGGTGATTTACCTGTGGGAGCGGGCATGCCCGCGAAGAGGCCGGATCAGGTTGAATCAGGCTTTGGGCTGATCGGCCAACTGATCGGCCAGGCGCACGAAGGCGGCCAGGTCCAGTTGCTCCGGGCGCAGGCTGCCATCCACGCCGGCAGCTTCGATGGCCGCGCTGTCGAGCAGGCCCTTCATGGTGTTGCGCAGTGTTTTGCGGCGCTGGTTGAACGCGTCACGCACCACCCGCTCCAGCAGTTGTGCATCTTTGGCCGGGTGAGGCAGCACTTCGTGCGGCACCAGCCGCACGATGGCCGAATCCACTTTCGGTGGCGGGTTGAACGCCCCAGGGCCAACGTTGAACAGGTGTTCCACGCGGCAGTGGTACTGCACCATGATCGACAACCGCCCCCAATCACCACCGCCAGGGCCGGCGGCCATGCGCTCGACCACTTCCTTCTGCAGCATGAAGTGCATGTCGCGGATCAGCCCGGCATGGCTGAGCAGGTGGAAGATCAGCGGCGTGGAGATGTTATAGGGCAGGTTACCCACCACCTTGAGGCTGCGCGGCGGGACGCCCAGCTGGTTGAAGTCGAACTTCAGGGCGTCGCCCTGGTGCAGGCGGAAATTGCTGCGGTCGGCGAACTTGTGCTGCAGGATCGGCACCAGGTCCTTGTCCAGCTCGACCACGTCCAGTTGCGCGCCGCTGCCCAGCAGGCCCTCGGTCAGGGCGCCCTGGCCCGGGCCGATTTCCAGCAGGTGTTCGCCAGGCTTGGCGTGGATAGCGCGCAGGATACGGTCGATGATGCCGGCGTCGTGCAGGAAGTTCTGGCCGAAGCGCTTGCGCGCCCGGTGTTGGTATTGCTCGTTCATGGTCGGTTCTCGGCCATCTGGTAGGCGGTTTCCAGCGCGACGCGCAGGCTGCCGGTGTCGACCTTGCCGCTGCCGGCCAGGTCCAGGGCGGTGCCGTGGTCAACTGAGGTACGGATGATCGGCAGGCCCAAGGTCACGTTCACGGCCGCACCAAAACCCTTGTACTTGAGTACGGGCAGGCCTTGGTCGTGGTACATCGCCAGCACCGCGTCGCAGTGCTCCAGATATTTGGGGGTAAACAGGGTATCGGCCGGCAGCGGCCCGCGCAGGTCCATGCCTTCGGCGCGCAGGCGGGCCAGGGTCGGCTCGATGATGTCGATTTCTTCGCGGCCCAGGTGGCCGCCTTCACCGGCATGCGGGTTGAGGCCGCACACCAGGATGCGTGGGGCGGTGATGCCGAACTTGTCGCGCATGTCTGCATGCAGGATGCGGGTAACCCGCTCGACGCGCTCGGCAGTGATGGCGTCGGCGATGTCCCGCAGCGGCAGGTGGGTGGTAACCAGGGCCACGCGCAGGCCGCGGGTCGCCAGCATCATCACCACTTGTGCGGTTTGGGTCAGTTCGGCGAGGAATTCGGTGTGCCCGGAAAAGGCGATGCCGCTCTCGTTGATCACACCCTTGTGCACGGGGGCGGTGATCATCCCGGCGAAGTGCCCGTCCAGGCAGCCCTGGCCAGCACGGGTCAGGGTTTGCAGCACGAACGCGGCGTTGGCCGTGTCGAGCTGGCCCGGTGTTACCGGGGCCGCCAGCGGGGTATCCCAAACATACAGGCTGCCTGCTGGCGCTGGCTGCTCGGGCCATTGGCCCGGGGCAACCGGCAACAGGTCGACAGCCAGCCCCAGCTGGGTGGCCCGCTCGGCGAGCAGGTCACGGCTGGTGATGGCAATCAGGGGGTGGGGCTGGGCGTCTGCGGCGAGCAGCAGGCACAGGTCAGGACCTATGCCGGCCGGCTCGCCGGGGGTGACGGCGAAGCGCAGGGGCTTCACTGGGCGGCCTGGTCGGCGCCAGGCAGCTTGATTTCAACGTAGGCTTCGTCGCGGATCTGGCGCAGCCAGGTTTGCAGCTCTTCGTCGTATTTGCGGTTACGCAGCACGTTCAGGGCCTGTTGCTCACGCGCCTGCTCGGTGCTGTCGGTGGCCCGACGGCCCAGTACTTCCAGCACGTGCCAGCCATACTGGGTTTTGAACGGCTTGGTCACGACGCCTTGCTGGGCGTTGGCCATCTGCTCGCGGAACTCGGGCACCAGGCTGTTCGGGTCGACCCAGTTGAGGTCACCGCCGTTGAGCGCTGAGCCCGGGTCTTCCGAGTAGCTTTTCGCCAGTTCGGCGAAGTCTTCGCCGTTCTTGATGCGTTCGTACAGGCGCTCGGCCAGTTGCTCGGTGGCCGCGTCGCTGCGGATCTCGCTTGGCTTGATCAGGATGTGGCGCACGTGCACTTCGTCGCGCAGCACGTTCTCGCTGCCACCACGCTTCTCTTCCAGCTTGAGGATGATGAAGCCGTTGGGGATGCGGATCGGCTGGGTGATTTCACCCACGGGCATGCTGCTGAGCATCTTGGCGAAGTCTGGTGGCAGCTGGGCCGCTTTACGCCAACCCATCTCGCCGCCTTCCAGGGCGTTTTCGCTGGCGGAGCGGGCGATGGCCAGTTGGCCGAAGTCCGCGCCTTGCTTGAGCTGCTGGTACACCTCGCCCACCTGGCGTGCAGCCTTCTGGATGTCTGCCGAGTTGGCCGCCTCCGGGGTGGGGATCAGGATGTTGGCCAGGCGGTACTCTTCCGACATCTGCATTTTGCCCATGTCGGAGTTGAGGAAGTTCTTCACTTCCTGCTCCGACACCTGGATGCGCTCGGCCACGCGGCGTTGGCGCACGCGGCTGATGATCATCTCGCGCTTGACCTGGTCGCGGGCGTCGTCGAACGACAGGCCGTCATGGGCCAACGCTGCGCGGAACTGGTCCAGCGACATGCCGTTGCGCTGGGCAATGGTGCCGATAGCCTGGTTCAGTTCTTCGTCGGTGATGCGAATGCCGGAGCGTTCGCCAATCTGCAGTTGCAGGTTTTCGACGATCAGGCGTTCCAGTACCTGCTGTTCCAGGGCGCCGGCGGGCGGCACGCTGCCGCCGCGCTTGGCGATGGTTTGCTGAACCTCATGCACGCGCTGGTCCAGCTGGCTTTGCATGACCACGTCGTTGTCGACGATGGCCACCACGCGATCAAGCGGCTGTACCGCGGCATGCACCGCGCCACTCAGCAAAGCAACGCCCAGCAGCACTGGGCGCAGTCGATCAATAAGCTTGGTCTTCACGTTCACGGTAACCTTGAATGCCTTGGTCGAGGAAAGATTCGACCTTGTTGCCAACTACACCACCGAGGCCTTTCAGGACGATCTGAAGGAAGACACCGTGGTCGCCTTTTTCGTTCTGCGGAAGGGCCTGGCTGAAATCGTCGTAGTCGATCCAGTACCGGTTGACCAGACGCAGCTTCCAGCAGCAGTTGTCGTATTCGAAACCACCCATGGCTTCCAGGGTGCGGTTGCGGTTGTAGTCATGCTGCCAGCGGGCAATCACGCTCCACTGTGGCACGATCGGCCAGATGACCGAGAAATCGTGCTGCTGGATCTTGTAGTAATCCTTGATGTAGTTCGGATCGCCTGGGGTGCCATAGTCACCGCCGCCCACCTTCCAGGTACCCGTTGTCGAGTCGTAGGCGATGGTGTCGTTACGGTAGCGGTAGCCGAGGTTGACGATCTTGTTCGGGTTGTCTTCAGGCTGGTAGTGGAACATCGCGCTGCCCGAGCGGGTGCTGTGGCTGTCCGGGTCCCAGTTGAAGTCCGAATTGAAGCGCCAGTCGCGGTTGAAGTAGTAGTTGTACACCAGGGCGTATGGCGACACGTCGGACTGCGAGTCTTTGCGGGTGCGGTAGTCGATACCCGGCAACTGTACCTTGCGGTCTTTGAAGTAGTAGGCCTGGCCGATGCTGAAGTTCTGGCGCTCGAAGCCGTTGTCTTCGATCCAGCGGGTGGTGACACCCAGCGACAGCTTGTTCTCGTCGCCGATGCGGTCGGTGCCGCTGAAGCGGTTGTCGCGGAACAGCGAATCGTAGCTGAACAGGGTTTCGCCAGTATCGAACAGCGGGATGTCCTTCTGGTCCTTGTACGGGACGTACAGGTAGAACATGCGCGGTTCGAGGGTTTGACGGTAGTTGTTGCCAAACAGCGAGGTATTGCGGTCAAAGTACAGGCCGCTGTCGACGCTGAAGATCGGTACATCGCGGCTTACGGAGCTGTCGTAGCTGCCGTAGGCGGTTGGATTTCGAGCTTCCAGGGCGATTGCATCGGCCTTGCCTTTGCTGTCGAGGTCCAGGTCGTACTGGGTGTAGGCATATTTCAGCTTGGGCGTCAGGAACCCGTAGCTGGCCGTCATCGGGTAGCTGATGGACGGCGCCACATTCAGGCGCGTGCCGTTGGCTCGCTCGATGCCTTGAATGTTCTGATCCAGGCGACGACCGTCTGGCCCGGCTGTGAGGTCGAGGTTGCCATCCTTGTCGAACACGGTGTCGTTCTTCAAGTCACGCTCGAAGCGTACCGCTTCGGTCTCGTAACCCAGGTTCAGGCCGCCTGGCTGGAATGGCAGGGTACCGTTGAGGGTCAGCTGCGGCAGGCGGTCATAAGGCGTGATCTGCGAAATGGTCGCCATTTCGTAGGCATGCACGTTCAGGCGCGCGGTGTAGCTGTCGCCACGGTAGGTCAGCGCGCCCTGCTGGTTCAGCACGTCGCGGCTTTCCACGCCGATCTGGTCGGACTCCAGGTCCTGGAAGTAGAACGGGTCGCTGATGTCGGTGTAGTCCACCTCGGTCATCAGGCGTTCGTCCAGGCCACCCTTGTGCTGCCAGTTGACCATCCAGCGCTGGTCTTTGTAGTCCGTCTGGTCTTTGCGGTCGTCGTTCTTGTCGTTCAGGTACGCGCCGCCGAACTGGCCTTCGCTGGACTTGGTCAGGTAGCGGAATTCGCCTTCCATCAGCAAGCCGCGCTTGGTCATGTAGCGCGGGTACAACGTGGCGTCGTAGTTCGGCGCCAGGTTGAAGTAGTACGGCGTGACCAGCATGAAGCCGGTGTCGCTGCTGCTGCTGAACGAAGGTGGCAGGAAGCCGGACTGGCGACGATCGTCGATCGGGAAGTAGATGTACGGTGTGTAGAACACCGGGAAATCCTTGACCCGCAGGGTGACGTTGGTCGCGGTGCCGAAGCCGGTGGCCGGGTTCAGGGTGATGTTGTTGCCCTTCAGCTGCCAGGCGTTGCTGCCCGGTTCGCAGGTGGTGTACGTACCGTCCTTGAGGCGGATGATGGCGTTTTCGCCACGCTTGGCGTACAGGGCGCTGCCGCGGATATGCGACTTGTGCATCACGTATTCGGCGTTGTCGACCTGGGCTTCGCCCGTGTCGAGCTGAATCTGTGCCTGGTCACCGACTACCAGCGAGCCGTTGTCACGGATCTTGACGTTGCCTTTGAGCTCGCCACGGTTTTCGGCCTGGTACAGGTTGGCCTCGTCCGCTTCGGCCTGCATGCTGCCCTGGCGCATGACCACGTCACCGGCGAGGGTAGCGATCTGCTGCTCCTGCTGGTACTTGGACACCTTGGCATTGATGTAGGTCGGCGACTCGTCCTTGGGCGTGGTGTCGGCCATGCCTGGGCGAGTCGGCTCGATGTAGGCGCCACCGCAGTACGGGCCGGTTTCGGCCAGCTGTGCTGCAGTGAGCTTTTCACGCGGCACCCAGTCGAGGTGGCTGTAGTCTTCGCTGCGCGACTTCAGGCCGCGGCCTTTGGCCTCGGTGACCAGCATCGGCCGGTCCGCGGTTTCGCCTTCGCTCGCGGCTTCGGTGCCGCCGCTGACGGCGGCACCTTCGTGCACTGGGCGTGGCGGCAGGTTGCTGGCTGGGGTCTTGGGCTTGCAGTCCCAGCCGCCGGCGGCGGACACTTGGCAGTCAAACTGCTCGGCTGCCACCACGTACGATGTGGCCAGAGGTTGCAGGGCCAGCAGACCGCCGGTGACCAGCAACGGAAACTTTCTACGAAACGCGGGGGATTTCAATGCCATCTTATTAGTCCGGGCTTCCTGCGTGCCATCTGCCCGCGTGTGGGGCCGCACGCCTCTCGATGGTCTGAAAAAGATGCTGGATAATAAAGCATGACCCGCTTGACGGCTAGGGCCGTCGGAGACCCTTGTAATGCCTGAACACGATGTACGCCTGCAACAGCTGACGGTCTGGCTCGCCGAGCAGCTCGATGAACTTTTCCGCAGCAAGGCTTGGGGCGAGGTGCCCGAAGGCCGCCTGACCGCGGCCAGCAGCGATGCCAGCTTCCGCCGCTACTTCCGCTGGCAGGGGGCTGGGCACAGCTTCGTGGTCATGGACGCGCCCCCGCCGCAGGAGAACTGCCGACCGTTCGTCGCCATCGACCACCTGCTGGCCAGCGCCGGTGTGAATGTGCCGCAGATCCACGCCCAGGACCTGGAGCGCGGGTTCCTGCTGCTGGGTGACCTGGGTCACCAGACATACCTGGATATCATTGCTGCCGACAATGCCGACAGCCTGTTCGCCGACGCCATCGAGGCGTTGCTGAAGTTCCAGCGCCTGCCAATGGACGCCCAGTTGCCCAGCTACGACGACGCCCTGCTGCGCCGCGAGGTTGAACTGTTCCCCGAATGGTACGTAGGGCGCGAGCTTGGCCTGGCCCTCAACGATAGCCAGAAAGCTGCCTGGCAGCGCGTCAGCCAACTGTTGATCGACAGCGCCCTGGCCCAGCCGAAAGTGCTGGTGCACCGCGACTACATGCCGCGCAACCTGATGCAGAGCACCCCGAACCCTGGCGTGCTGGACTTCCAGGATGCGGTGTACGGCCCGGTCACCTACGACATTACCTGCCTGTTCAAGGATGCCTTCCTCAGCTGGCCACAGGCGCGCGTCGAAGGCTGGTTGCGTGCCTATTGGGAGCGGGCAGTGGCGGCCGGAATCCCGGTTCATGCTGAGTTCGAGGCGTTCCAGCGTGCCAGCGACCTGATGGGCGTGCAGCGCCATTTGAAGGTGATCGGCATTTTTGCCCGTATCTGCCACCGCGACGGCAAGCCGCGCTACCTAGGGGACGTGCCGCGTTTCTTCGCCTATATAGAAGAAGTGATCGGTCGCCGGCCCGAATTGGCGGAGCTGGGTGAGCTGATTGCCGAGCTGCAAGCCGGAGCGCGTGCATGAAGGCAATGATCCTGGCGGCGGGGAAGGGTGAACGCATGCGCCCGCTGACGCTGCATACCCCCAAACCGTTGGTTCCGGTCGCCGGCCAGCCGCTGATCGAGTACCACCTGCGTGCGCTGGCGGCTGCGGGTGTCCGCGAAGTGGTGATCAACCATGCCTGGCTCGGCCAGCAGATCGAAGAGCACCTGGGCGATGGCGGCCGCTTCGGCCTGCGCATTTGCTACTCGCCGGAGGGTGAGCCGCTGGAAACTGGCGGCGGCATCTTCAAGGCGCTGCCTTTGCTGGGCGACGATCCGTTCCTGCTGGTGAACGGCGATGTCTGGACCGACTACGACTTCACCCGCCTGCAGGCCCCCCTGCAAGGCCTGGCGCACCTGGTGCTGGTCGATAACCCTGGCCACCATGGCCGTGGCGACTTCCGCCTGGCGGACGGGCAGGTGGTCGATGGCGACGACGCGCCGGGTACGCTGACGTTCAGTGGTATCTCGGTCCTGCACCCGGCGCTGTTCGCGGGTTGCCAGGCTGGTGCCTTCAAACTGGCGCCGTTGTTGCGCCAGGCCATGGCGGCTGGCCGGGTCACGGGCGAGCACTACCGCGGGCACTGGGTGGACGTCGGCACGCTCGAGCGCCTGGCCGAGGCCGAGCGGCTGATCGGCGAGCGCGCCTGACATGTGGTGGCCAGGCACACTGATTGGCGCTGGCGCGGGCTTTGCCGTGGCCAATATCCCCGGGGCGCTGTTGGGGCTGCTGCTCGGCCAGGCCCTCGACCGCCGCTTGCGCCTGCAGGGCTGGGATGACATGCGCGACCGCCTCAGCGGGCGCCCGGCGCTGGCTGACGATGAGTTGCTGTTCGTGATGCTGGGGCGCCTGGCCAAGAGCGATGGCCGGGTGGCCGAGCAGCATATCCAGCAGGCGCGTCAGGAAATGTCGCGGCTGGACCTGGCGGAGCCGGCCCGCTTGCGCGCCATCAAGGCGTTCAACCGTGGCAAGGCCGGCAAGGACCGGCTAGGCGGCCACTTGCGGCGGATTCGCGAACAGCCGCATGCGGCCGAAGGCACCTTGCGCGCCTGTTGGCGCATGGTCTGGGCCGACGGCAAGATGGGCAACAAGGAGCGTGAGCTGCTGCTGGACTGGGGGCAGAAGCTGGGCCTGAGCCGGCGCCAGGTACAGGCCATGTCGGTGGAATACGAGCCGCGCAGGGCTGCCCGGCCGGAAGGGCTGGCCATGACCTATGCGGCGGCGTTGCGCTTGCTGGCGGTAGAGGCGGACACCGAAGCTGACAAGGTCAAGCAGGCGTATCGCCGGCTGGTCAGCCGGCACCACCCGGACAAGCTGGCAGGCACCGGCGCCAGCGAGGCACAGGTGCGTGAAGCGACCGAGCGCACGCGGGAGTTGCACCAGGCCTATGCCATGATCCGCAAGCGGCGGGGCCTTTGAGGGGCTCATCGCCGGCAAGCCAGCCCCAGGGATCGCAGCAGGGCTGGCAGGTGTTTGTCAGAAGAGATGCAGCGCCTGAGACATCGAGCGCCGCCCGCGCGG
>NZ_DKJF01000006.1:0-8482 GCF_002454615.1 Pseudomonas sp. UBA6699 | reverse complement strand
TATCAGCCCTGATGCGCCCCCCGTGGGAGTTGGCTTGCCGACGATGGGCCGCAACGCCGCCCCAAAGTCTCACCGGCCAGCCATCAACTTCTGCAACGCCGCCCTCCTTTCAGCGATGGGCAACCTCCCCAACTGCTCAACCCGTTCATAGAACCGCCCCCAATCCCCGCCAACCTCGCGAAACACCGCCGCAAACGCCGGCACCCACTGGTCATACAGCCCGAACGGCAACAGCTTGGCATTGTTCATGGGCCCGTACACCCAGGCGTCAAAGCGCTTGTCGCCGCCCCACTGGCTGTCCCGCACCTGCTGGTAGTCACGCCTGAGCCGCGCGAACTCCGCCCGCTTGGCCTGGCGCTTGTGCGCATCATCCAGCGGCCCGGCGTAAATCGCCTGCAACCGCTCGCGGCTGGCCAGCACCAGTTGGATAAACTGCTCCCGCTGCTGCCCCTGATCGCCACCCACCGCAGCCAGGCCACGCGCCGCGCGCCATTGCCGGGTGCCTTCCTGTTCGACGAACGAGGCAAAGGACTCGTTGAACTCGGTGTCGTCCTGCACATAAAAGCGCTGGTGCGCCAGCTCGTGAAAGATCAAGGTCGCCAGGCGTTCGTCACCCCAGCCCACCATCGACGACAGAATAGGGTCGTCGAACCAGCCCAAGGTGGAATAGGCCTCCACCCCGCCCACGTACACATCCAGCCCTTCCTCACGCATCAACGCTGCCGCGCCACGTGCTGCACCTTGCTGGTAGTAGCCGCGGTACGCCACGCAACCCGCTATCGGAAAACAGTGGGTCACCGGTTGCAGTGAGAGCTCTGGCGTGGCGAAAACATTCCAAACCACATAGGGGCGCCCAAGGTCGGCGTATACCCGGTAGCTGCGGTTATCCGGCAGCTTCAGCTGCTGGCTGGCAAACGCCCGCGCCTGTTCCGCCCGTTGCAGGCGCGCCCGTAACAGGGGAGGGGTAGCAGGGTCGGCGACCACCTGTTCCACCGGTTGCCGCGCGCGCAGCAGTTGCCACTGGCCTTGCGCAAGCTGGCCGTAATAGGCCGCACTGCTGCAACCACTCAGCAGAAGCACCGCCAGCAGCGGAACCAAACGGGTGAAAACGCGGTCGAGTGGCCCAGGGCCTGAGCGCTGCAAAAGAAAAAGTCGAAGCATCGGGACTGTCTGACTCGCTCAAGGCCGATTCGCTCCAAGACTATCTCGCCACGGGGGAGTTTCGCCATGCGTGCATTGTGGGTCGCCGGTTCACTGTTGCTGTTATCTGCCTGTTCAACGCTGCCAGACCCAGACCCGAACCAGGCCTGGATCGACCTCACGCCCTACGACAACACCTCGTTGCACGCGGTGCAGGTCGATGAGCGCGATTGGGCCGACAATCGGTACTTCGAAGTGCAGCCTGGCAGCCACGAGTTGACCGTGCGCTACCAGTTTCCGGTCAACCCCAGCAACATCGGCCCGGTCGACCAACCCCTGTGGCGAGATTGCCAGGTAAAGCTGGCGTTCAAAGACTTCAACGCCGGGCAACGCTATCAGCTGCAGGCCGGGAGCATCGGCTTCCGCCCGTGGGTGAAGTTGTATGACCAGCAACAAAAACTGCTGGGCCAGGGCCTGCCAGCGGGCTGCCAGCACACCTAACCACGCAAACGGCGCTATGCTGTTAACGTGCCAATCGCAAGTGGGAGCTTTGCCATGCGCCAGCCCATGATGCTGATCGCCCTCAGTGCACTGGGGGCTTGCGCCAGCCCCTTGCCGCCGGTCGACCCCAAGCAAGCCTGGGTCGACTTGTACACCATGACCCCCGGCCGGGTAATCATGGCCGACCGCCTTGACGGGAAGCGCCTGGAAGACGGCCGATACTTTCAGGTAACCCCCGGCAAGCATGAACTGGTCGTGCGCTTCGATTACGAGATCTACTCTGGCGGGATGCTGACCGACCCCAGGGACCGTACCTGTTACCTGACTGTGCGCTTCGATGACTTCAAGGCTGGGGAACGTTATCGCCTGGAGGCGCGGGCGCCGGTAATGGAGCCGCAGGTATTGCTGTATGACGCCAGCCGCACGGTGCTGGTGAATGAGCCTAGCGATGTGTTCTGTATTCCGTAGGCGGGAGTGTGCGGGTAGGGGCTGCTGCCGGTAGGGGGGGCTGCGAGTCAGGGGCTGCTGCGCAGCCCATCGCGACGCAAGGTCGCTCCCACAGGGGCCTGTGGAAGCGGGCTTTTGTCGCAAATGGGCCGCGAAGCGGCCACTCATGCTCGAGCGCTAGCGATCATTCTTCTGGTAAATGATCTTCTTGGTCCCGCCGTCGCACGTCCCGACCACCATGTTCGGGTCCTGGACCTCACTGTTAGGCACGATCTCCAGGGTGTACGAAGCCACCCCTTGGGCCTGGATCTTGGCCTCGATCTCGGCTTTCAGTTCCTCGCACGGCTTGACCGCCGCCAGCGCAGACGTGGCGACCAGCGAAGCGAACACGGCGATTGCTACGCGAATCATGGAACGGCTCCTGAAAAGGCAGTATTGCTGCCGACATTGGTTAGACTACAGCAAACTGCCATCGTTGCGCCGCTTCAGCCCACCAACGCCGCATCCAGGCTGATCTTGGCGTTGAGCACCTTCGACACCGGGCAGCCTGCTTTGGCCTTGTTGGCAATCTCCATGAACTGCGCCTCGCTGGCGCCTGGCACCTTGGCTCGCAACACCAGGTGTACAGCGGTAATGGCAAAACCATCAGGCTGCTTGTCGAGGGTGACTTCCGCCGCCGTGTCGATCCGGTCCGGGGTGAGCCCGGCCTCGCCGAGCATCATCGACAGCGCCATCGAGAAGCAGCCCGCATGCGCCGCACCGATCAGTTCCTCTGGGTTGGTACCCGGCGTGTCCTCGAAACGGGTGTTGAAGCCATAAGGGTTCTGCTTGAGGGCGCCGCTTTCGGTTGAAAGCAGGCCTTTGCCGTCCTTCAAACCACCTTGCCAGATCGCCGATGCTGTTTTCTTCATGATGCCTCCTTGTCACTCGGTTACGTGCCTATGGGTTCAGAGGTCCGGTACGCCCGGCAAGTTCAGAGCAATTGCGCCCCCCATTGAATCCAACGATTACGCCCATACAGAGTCATAAAGGCCTCTGGCCAATCATTCTTGCGGAGGCCCCATGACGCAGCTACGTGACCTGAAGATTTCCACCCTCGACCTTGTGCCCGTTCGCGCCGATGCCGGCCCGGCGCAGTCGCTGCGCAACTCCCTGGACTTGGCGCAGCATGTCGAACGCTTCGGCTACAACCGCTTCTGGGTGGCCGAACACCACAACATGGACGGCATCGCCAGCTCGGCAACCTCGGTGCTTATCGGCTACCTCGCCGGGGGCACTTCGAGCATTCGCGTAGGCTCCGGCGGGGTCATGCTGCCCAACCATGCGCCGTTGGTGATCGCCGAGCAGTTCGGCACCCTCGCCAGCCTGTACCCGGGGCGCATCGACCTCGGCCTTGGCCGTGCGCCAGGCTCCGACCAGATGACTGCATACGCCTTGCGCCGAGACCGCGCAGGTGGCCCGGACGATTTCCCGGACGATGTCGAAGAGCTGTCACGCTACCTTGGCCCCCGAACCGATGATCAAAAAGTGATCGCTGTGCCTGGCCACGACACCGATGTGCCCATGTGGCTGCTGGGCTCCAGCCTGTTCAGCGCGCAACTGGCCGGTATGCGCGGCATGCCCTATGCCTTCGCCTCGCACTTCGCGCCGCGTTACATGCACGAGGCAATCCGCGTGTATCGCAACCACTTCAAACCGTCCACCACGCTGGACAAACCCTATGTGATGCTGGGTATTCCCATGGTGGTTGCCGAAACCGATAAACAGGCCGAATACCTGGCCACTTCGGTGTACCAGCGCATTCTGGCGCTGATTCGCGGGCAGAGCCTGATGCAGAAACCCCCGGTACCCAGCATGGACGGCTTATGGCTGCCCCATGAACGCGATGCGGTAGGCAGCTTCCTGGGGTTGGCGATGATTGGCAGCTCGCAGAAAGTGCGCGCCAAAGTGGAGGTGTTGCTGGAGCAAACCGGGGCGGACGAGCTGATGTTTACCTGTGACCTGTACGAGCATGCAGACCGTATCCGCGCTTATGAGCTGCTGGCGCAGGCTTTGAAGAGCGAGTGAACCCCTTCGCGAGTGCCCCCGTGAAGGGGCCACCGCGTCAGCCGCGGCGGTAGACGATTTCCTTGGTGCCGCCTTCGCAGCTGCCGATCACCTTGCCCGCCGGGTCGCCCTTTTCGACGATCTCCAGCTTGTAGCCAACAACCCCCTTGGCATCGAGCTTGGCGGCAATTTCCGCTTTCAGCTCCTCGCAGGGTTTGCCCGCCGCCATCGCGCCACCGGCCAGCGTCATCAGGCCCAGCGCCAGTATCAGTTTGTTCATCACTTGCATTCCTTGTGCAGATGAAACCAGAAAGGGGCGCCCACCAGGGCGCCCTGTTCCTAATACCCCATCAGTGCAACCTGTTCCAGCCTGGCTGTGTTTCAGCTATTGGCGATACGGAAGCCCACCTTCAACGTCACCTGGAAGTGCGCGACCTTGTTGTCGCGAATGTGGCCACGGGTTTCGGCCACCTCGAACCACTCCATGTGCTTGATGCTCTGGCCGGCTTCGGCCAGGGCATTGTTGATTGCTTCTTCGATGCTGGTAGGCGAAGACCCCACCAGTTCGACCTTCTTGTAGGTGTGATGATCGGTCATGAGCGCTCTCCTTGGGTAACAGTGATATTCAGCCTGGCAGTGCGAGCCTGGTTTACCTGCGAGCTGTCATCAGGGGCGAAAGTTCGATCGCACTTTCGTGCAGCCCAAGGGTCGCACTTCATAGAGTCCATACTGCAAAGGAGAGTCAACATGCCCCGCAATTCGCTGCGTAAAACATCCCTGGAAAGCATGGAAGCAGAGATCGAAAGCCTGCTGAAAAGCCTGGAAAGCCTGAAGCACGATGCCTCCGAAGAAACCCAGAAATCAGTCAAGGCCATGCGCAGCAACGCCGAGAGTGCCCTGCGCCATTCGCGCAGCCTGCTGAGCGATGCCTATGAGGAAGTCAAGGAGCGTACCCGCCAGACCGGCATCGCCACCCGCGACTATGCCCAAGAGCACCCGTATACCACTGCCGGTGTAGCCATCGGCGCCCTGGGTCTGCTGGCAGCTTACTTGCTGTGCAAGCGCAACTAAGCGCTCTGCCCTAGCAGTTCTCCCCGCAACCATTGCGCCAGTTGCTCGGCGCGCCCGTCAGCGGCGCGCCGAGGTACCCACAGCGTCAGCGCCGCCGGGGTCGGTGAGAAGCCCCACGGCGCACTCAGGCGGCCCGCCCGCAGGTCATCGGCGACCAGTGGTTGCGGCGCGATCGCCACGCCCAGTCCCGCCACCGCAGCTTCCAACAGGTAATACAAATGCTCGAAAGCCTGCCCGTAGTGCATGGCAGTTGGCTCCAGACCCTGCTGCGCCGCCCAGGTCGGCCAAGCCTGTGGACGTGAGGTGGTGTGCAATACGGTTTCTTCGAGCAAAGCTTTGGCTGGCGCCCCCTGCAAGCGCTGATAACCGGCGAAGTGCGGGCTCAGCACCGGGCCGATACGCTCCTCGGCCAACACATGCACCTGCATGTCTGCCGGCCACGGTGGCTCGGCATACACCAATAGCGCATCCAGCCCTGGTCGTCTTGGATCGAGGTCGCCCTCACCGGCTGAAAGGTGCAGGCGCAGCTCTGGCAGGTCTGCCTGCAAACGCCCCAACCGCGGGATGAACCAGCGCGCCAGCAGGCTGCCTGAGCAACCCAGTACGAACGGGGCCTCGCGGGTGTCGCGGCTCAGTTCGGCACATGCACTGCGCAAGCGGTCGAACGCCTCGACACTGGCATCGCGCAGTCGCAGCCCGGCATCTGTGAGTTTGATGCCACGCCCGTCCTTGACGAACAACGCCACCCCCAGATGCTCCTCAAGCACCTTGATCTGCCGGCTCACGGCACCATGGGTAACGTGCAACGCCTCGGCCGCCTGGCTGACACTGTTAAGCCGGGCAGTGGCCTCGAAAGCACGCAGGGCATTGAGGGGAGGGAGGTCGTGAGCCATTACCTGTGAGTTTTCCTGACAAGTTTGCGCAATCTTATCGGTTTTCAGCCGGGCCTGTCGTGGTTAGAGTAAAGCCCATCACTCATTGCCTAAGCCCTGGAGCGCCCCATGACCCAGTCCCAATACCGCCCCGGCCCCGACGCCAATGGCCTGTTCGGCTCGTTCGGCGGCCGCTATGTGGCCGAAACCCTCATGCCACTGGTGCTGGACCTGGCCCGGGAATACGAAGCGGCCAAGGCCGACCCGCAATTCCTCGAAGAGCTGGCCTATTTCCAGCGCGACTACATCGGCCGCCCCAACCCGCTGTACTTCGCCGAGCGCCTGACCGAACACTGCGGCGGCGCGAAGATCTTCTTCAAGCGTGAAGAGCTCAACCACACCGGCGCGCACAAGGTGAACAACTGCATCGGCCAGGTGCTGCTGGCCAAGCGCATGGGCAAGAAACGCCTGATCGCCGAAACCGGCGCCGGCATGCACGGCGTGGCGACCGCTACCGTCGCTGCGCGCTTCGGCCTGCCTTGCGTGATCTACATGGGCGCCACCGATATCGAACGCCAGCAGGCCAACGTGTTCCGCATGAAGCTGCTGGGCGCCGAGATCGTTCCGGTTACCGCGGGCACCGGCACCCTCAAGGACGCCATGAACGAAGCGCTGCGCGACTGGGTGACCAACGTCGACGACACGTTCTACCTGATCGGCACCGTGGCGGGCCCGCACCCATACCCAGCAATGGTCCGCGACTTCCAGTCGATCATCGGCAAGGAAACCCGTGCCCAGTTGCAGGAAAAGGAAGGCCGCCTGCCGGACAGCCTGGTCGCCTGCGTGGGGGGTGGCTCCAACGCCATGGGCCTGTTCCATGAGTTCCTCGAAGAGCCAAGCGTACAGATCATCGGCGTTGAAGCCGGCGGCCACGGTGTGCACACCGACAAGCATGCTGCCAGCCTGAACGGCGGTGTGCCCGGCGTACTGCACGGCAACCGCACCTATCTGTTGCAGGACGATGACGGCCAGATTACCGACGCTCACTCGATTTCGGCCGGCCTCGACTACCCGGGCATCGGCCCCGAGCATGCCTACCTGCATGAGGTGAAGCGCGTTGAATACGTCAGCATCACCGATGACGAAGCACTGGATGCGTTCCACGCCACGTGCCGCCTGGAGGGCATCATCCCGGCCCTGGAAAGCGCTCACGCCCTGGCCGAGGCAATCAAGCGCGCCCCGCAGCTGCCCAAGGACCACCTGATGGTGATCTGCCTGTCGGGCCGCGGCGACAAAGACATGCAAACCGTCATGAGCCACATGGCCGCCCAGGAGAAACAGGCATGAGCCGTCTAGAACAACGCTTCGCCGAGTTGAAAGCCGAAAGCCGCTCGGCACTGGTCACCTTCGTTACCGCAGGCGACCCGGGTTATGACGCCTCGCTGCAGATCCTCAAGGGCCTGCCTGCTGCAGGCGCCGATGTGATCGAACTGGGCATGCCATTCACCGACCCAATGGCCGATGGCGTAGCCATCCAGCTCGCTACCCTGCGCGCGTTGGAAGCGGGCCAGAACCTGGCCAAGACCCTGCAGATGGTTCGTGAATTCCGTGTGGACAACCACACCACGCCGATCGTGCTGATGGGCTACTACAACCCGATCCACCGTTTTGGCGTGGAAGCGTTCGTGAATGAAGCCAAGCAGGCTGGCGTCGATGGCCTGATCATCGTCGACCTGCCGCCAGAGCACGATGCAGAACTGGCGACCCCGGCCCAGGCTGCAGGTATCGACTTCATTCGCCTGACCACCCCGACCACCGACGACGCGCGCCTGCCGCGTGTGCTGGCGCGCAGCTCCGGGTTCGTCTACTACGTGTCCGTGGCCGGGGTGACCGGGGCCGGCTCGGCGACCACCGAGCACGTGACCGAAGCCATTGCCCGCCTGCGTCGGCATACCGACCTGCCGATCAGCGTTGGCTTCGGCATTCGCACCCCAGAGCAGGCGGCGAACATCGCCCGGCTGGCCGATGGCGTGGTAGTGGGCTCGGCGCTGGTCGACAAGATTGCCCAGGCCAACACGGCCGAACAGGCGGTGAGCGATGTGTTGAGCCTGTGCTCGGCACTGGCGGAAGGGGTGCGCGGCGCCCGTCGCTGACCGGCGTCGGCTTCATCGCCGGCAAGCCAGATCCCACAAGGATTTCACAGGGCCTGAGGGTGGCGCTGTACCTGTGGGAGATTCTATGGTTCCTGGCAAGGGTAGCCGCTGCATCTTCAGTGCCTGTGAGATCGAGCGCCGCCCGCGCGGCGCATCGCGAGCTGCGGTCGCTGCTTGTATGTTGTGACTGGCCTGGCGGGAGAAGATATTCTCGTCAGGCTGAAGAAGCACTTCCGGGGAGGCCGATCGCTC
>NZ_DKJF01000101.1:48891-73144 GCF_002454615.1 Pseudomonas sp. UBA6699 | reverse complement strand
GAACCATAGAATCTCCCACAGTGACCGCATGGGCTGCAAAGCAGCCCCGAGGGCCCTCAGGCCTTGATAAATGCCTCATGCATCTCGGCCAGCGTGGCGAAGTGGAAAGCCGGTGCTTCGGCCATCAACTCCTCCCGGCTACCAAACCCATAGCCCACCGCCACGGCCTGCAAGCCATTGCTGCGCGCGCCGATCAGGTCATGCTTGCGGTCACCGATCATCAGCGTCTGCGCCGGGTCCAGCCCTTCTTCGTCCAGCAAATGGCGAATCAGCTCAACCTTGTTGGTGCGCGTGCCGTCCAGTTCGCTGCCGTAGATCACCTTGAAGTGGTGGTCGAAGGCGAAGTGCCGAGCAATTTCGCGGGCAAATTCCCACGGTTTAGAGGTGGCGATATACAGCGTGCGGCCCTGGCTGTTCAGGGCTTGGAGCAGCTCCGGCACGCCGGCGAACACCTGGTTTTCGTACAGCCCGGTCACGCGGAAGCGCTCGCGGTAGAAGTTCACCGCCTCCCACGCCTTGGCTTCGTCGAAACCATAGAACTGCATGAACGCCTGCAACAAAGGGGGGCCGATGAAGTGCTCGAGGCGGGCCAGGTCTGGCTCATCGATGCCCAGCTTTGCCAAGGCATACTGGATAGAGCGGGTGATGCCCAGGCGTGGGTCGGTCAGGGTGCCGTCGAGGTCGAACAGGATGTTTTGCTGGTGCATGTACAAGGTTCCACGCGAATGCGCTCATTCAGGTTGATCGAAGCCTTCGGCCAGGTGCTGGTCCTTGAGCTTCACATAGTTGCTGGCGCTGTAGGCGAAAAACGCCCGCTCCTGGTCATTGAGCAGCCGCGCCTGTTTCACCGGGCTGCCCATGTACAGGTAGCCGCTGATCAGGCGTTTGCCTGGCGGCACCAGGCTGCCGGCGCCAATGATCACTTCATCCTCCACGATCGCACCGTCCATGACCGTGCTGCCCATGCCGACCAGAATGCGGTTACCCAACGTGCAGCCATGCAGCATCACCTTGTGACCGATGGTCACTTCGTCGCCGATGATCAGCGCGAAGCCGTCCGGGTTGAACGGGCCGGCGTGGGTGATATGCAGCACGCTGCCGTCCTGCACGCTGGTGCGCGCACCAATCCGGATGCGGTGCATGTCGCCGCGCACCACGGTCAGTGGCCAGACCGAGCTGTCTTCGCCGATTTCAACGTCGCCCAGCACCACCGCCGAACGGTCGACGAATGCCCTGGGCCCCACTTTCGGAGTGTGTTGCTGGAAGCTGCGAATGGCCATGATAGCGTCTCTCATCTGTGTCGATAGGCAGGCTGCCTGCTGCGGTCGGCGTCGATTGTAATTAAGATGGGGCAGTGTTTCTTCTGCCAAGGTATCCGAACCGTGAGTGCGAACAACCCGCTTCTGCAGTCCTACGATCTGCCGCCCTTCTCGCAAATCCGTGCCGAACACGTGTTGCCGGCGATCGAAGCGATCCTGGCCGACAACCGTAAAGCCATTGCCGAGATCCTCGAAAAGCAGGGCAGCAACCCTACCTGGGCCGGCCTGGTGCTGGCCATGGACGAACTGAACGACCGCCTGGGTGCGGCCTGGAGCCCGGTCAGCCACCTCAACGCGGTGTGCAACAGCGCTGAATTGCGCGAGGCTTACGAGTCGTGCCTGCCAGCGCTTAGCGCCTACTCTACCGAACTGGGCCAGAACCGTGCGTTGTTCGAAGCCTACCAGGCGCTGATCAGCGGCCCGGAGGCCGCCGGTCTCGATGTGGCGCAAAAAACCATACTCGAACATGCCCTGCGTGACTTCCGTCTGTCGGGTATCGACCTGCCAGCGGACAAGCAGCAGCGCTATGCCGATGTGCAAAGCAAGCTCAGTGAGCTGGGCAGCCGCTTCTCCAACCAGCTGCTGGACGCCACCCAGGCCTGGACCAAGCATGTGACCGACGAGGCCGCACTGGCTGGCCTGACCGATTCGGCCAAGGCGCAAATGGCCGCTGCAGCGCAGGCAAAGGGCCTCGACGGCTGGCTGATCACCCTGGAATTCCCCAGCTACTACGCCGTGATGACCTACGCCAGCGACCGCGCCCTGCGCGAAGAGGTCTACGCGGCCTACTGCACCCGCGCTTCGGACCAGGGCCCGAACGCTGGCCAGCACGACAACGGGCCGGTGATGGAGCAAATCCTCGACCTGCGTCAGGAACTGGCCGAGCTGCTGGGCTACAAGAACTACGCCGAGCTGAGCCTGGCGACCAAGATGGCCGAGTCCAGCGACCAGGTACTGAGCTTCCTGCGCGACCTGGCTCAACGCTCCAAGCCGTTCGCCGCCCAGGACCTGCAGCAGCTCAAGGCCTATGCCGCCGAGCAAGGCTGCCCAGAGCTGGCCAGTTGGGACGCCGGGTACTATGGCGAGAAGCTGCGCGAACAGCGCTACAGCGTGTCGCAGGAGGCCCTGCGCGCCTACTTCCCGATCGACAAGGTACTTAGCGGCCTGTTCAGCATCGTGCAGCGCCTGTATGGCATCGAAATCGCCGAGTTGAAGGGCTTCGACAGCTGGCACCCGGATGTCCGCCTGTTCGAAATCAAGGAAAATGGCCAGCATGTCGGGCGCTTCTTCTTCGACCTGTATGCCCGCGCCAACAAGCGCGGGGGTGCCTGGATGGACGGCGCCCGTGACCGGCGCCGCACCGCCAGCGGCCAGTTGCAAAGCCCGGTGGCCAACCTGGTGTGCAACTTCACCCCGGCTGCGCCTGGCAAGCCGGCGCTGCTGACACATGATGAGGTCACCACGCTGTTCCACGAATTTGGCCACGGCCTGCACCACATGCTGACGCGCATCGAGCATGCCGGGGTTTCCGGCATCAATGGCGTGGCCTGGGATGCTGTCGAGCTGCCTAGCCAGTTCATGGAAAACTGGTGCTGGGAGCCGGAAGGCCTGGCGCTGATCTCGGGGCATTATGAAACCGGTGCGGCCCTGCCACAGGACCTGCTGGACAAGATGCTGGCGGCGAAGAACTTCCAGTCGGGCATGATGATGGTGCGCCAACTGGAGTTCTCGCTGTTCGACTTCGAACTGCATGCCAGCCATGGTGACGGGCGTAGCGTGCTGCAGGTGCTCGAAGGCGTACGCGATGAAGTCTCGGTCATGCGCCCGCCGGCGTACAACCGTTTCCCCAACAGCTTTGCGCACATCTTTGCCGGCGGTTACGCAGCGGGTTACTACAGCTACAAGTGGGCTGAAGTGCTGTCGGCCGACGCTTTCTCGCGCTTCGAGGAAGAAGGCGTGCTGAATGCCGAAACCGGCCGAGCCTTCCGCGAAGCGATCCTGGCGCGTGGCGGCTCGCGCGAGCCCATGGAACTGTTCGTCGACTTCCGTGGCCGTGAGCCTTCCATTGATGCATTGCTGCGCCACAGTGGCTTGGCCGAGGCCGCTGCGGCATGAGTGAGGTAGCCGTGAACAAGACCAAGAAGCGCTTTATTGCCGGGGCTGTATGCCCGGCATGCAGCCAGCCCGACAAACTGATGATGTGGAGCGAAGACGACGTACCGCACCGTGAGTGCGTGGCCTGCGGCTTTACCGATACGCTCAACGAACAGGGCTTGTCGGTACCCAAGGAGCTGGGGACACGGGTCAACCACCTCGAACCGAAACCCCCTGCGGCCAAGGTACAGACGGTGCAGTTCTTCCCTAATCCGAAGTTGAAGAAACCCGCAGAGTAAGGGTACAGGGCGTTACATAGAGCTTCTGCGGCGTAACAGGGGGCTGGCTACAGTGTCGGCCCCTGACTTGCCCCTGAGGTGCTTCGTGAACCACGGCCTTGCTCGAATTGCCCATGGCTTGCTCGACTACCCGTCGCTACGGCCCGAGCAGCTCCAACCCGCCTTCTTGTTCATTCGCGACGCCAATGTCGCGGCGCTCGAACAGATCATCGAACACAGCGGCCCGGCGCCAGGTTGGGATAGCTTGGTGCTGGCAGTCGAGCAGCTTGACCAGCGGCTGGAAGACCTGCTGCACATGCTCGTGCCGTTGGTGTACGAAAGCCAGGCATGGGCTGTGGAGGTCGATGCTTGTAATCAGTTGCTGCTCGACTGGGCGCGATACAAGCACGAGCACTCAAGGTTGTATGAAGCCTACCAGCGCCTCGATCCCGCGCAGCTGGATGACGAGCGCCAGGCTGTGCTCAAACTGATCCTCAGGGCGTTCCGCCACGCCGGCCATGGTTTGGGCGCTGGCGCGCGCAAGCAACTGCACACCACCGAGCAGGCGATCGTCGGGCTTGAGCAGCAATTCATGAGTAACCTGATCCAGGCACGTGAGGCCTGGACTTGCCTGGTGCCGCACGAGGCGCGCCTGGCCGGCCTGCCAGGCGTTGAGCGTGATCGGCTGGCAGTCAAGGCTGCGGCGCAGGGCCAGGCGGGTTGGCTGCTCGACCTTGACGAGCGCACGGTGCAAGTGGTCCTTGAGTGGGCCGACGCGCGTGATTTGCGTAAAGAGGTTTATCAGGCCTCACGGCAGCTGGCTTGCGACCTGGGTGGCAACTACGCCATGGACAATGGCCCGGTGCTGCAGGCGCTGTTGCGGCTGCGTCATGAGCGCGCGCGGCTGTTGGGCCTGGCCAACGCGGCGCAGTTGAGCCTTGAAGCCAAGGACTCGCGTGACACCTCGCAGGTCGAGGCCTTCATCAACGCCTTGATCCAGCAGAACAGCGCGCGCCTGCAGGAGGAGCTGAAGGCGATGCAGGTGCTGGGTAGCGAATTGGGTATCGAGGCGCTTGCCCCGTGGGACGTGGCATACCTTGGCCGAAAGCTGCGGCTGCAAGGCAACGAGGCGATCGATGCCAGCCTGCGCGAGCGTTTCCCCCTGGGCAGCGTCCTGCAGGGGCTGTGGCAACTGCATGAACAGGTGCTTGGCGTGCGTATCGTGGCGTGCGATGTGGCAGGTTGGCACCCCGATGTGCAGGTACTGGAGGTAATGGACGGGCATGCCCGCCTGGGGCATATCTACCTGGATGCCTACCAACGCCCAGGCAAGCTGCCCTGGCCGTACAGTTATCCCATGCGCCAGCGCCATGTGGAGGCCGACGGTGTGGTGACGTTGCCGGCCGTTCTGCTTTCCTGCTGTTTCGAGCTGCAGCCTGGGCAAGTCACGCCCAACTTGGACCACGCAGACCTTTGCAAGCTGTTCCACGAGGCGGGCCATGCCCTGCATCAGTTGCTGGTCACCAACCAGCACCGGCGCCTCAATCGCACCGCCACTTCCGCGCTGGGCGCCGATGCCTGCGAATTCGTCGGCACCTTGCTCGAACAGTGGTGCTGGTCTGCCCCGGCCCTGTTGGCGTTGCCGCAGCCGGAAACGGGTGCGCCGCCAGTGTCATTGCCCCAGATGCAGCAGTGGCTCGCTGGCAAGCGTCGTTTCCAGGCGGTGGCGGAAGCCGAGCAACTGCGGCTGTGCTGGTTCGATCTCGTCGCGCATTGCGACGATCGCGCCCGCCACGACCTTCGGCAACTGGCGATTGCCGCAACCCAGCAGGTCGGCTTGCCGCAAGCCTTCGCCCAGGACAGGTTTGCCGAAGGGTTCGATTACATGGTCACGGGTTATGAAGCGGGTTATTACTGCTACAAGTGGGCGCAGGTCCATGCCATTGACGCGTTCAGCGCATTCGAGGCGGCCGACGCCGATCATCGGGCGCTGGGCCGCCGCCTGCGCGACGAAATCCTGGCCAAGGGCGGAATGCGCCGGATGACGGCGTCGTTCAACGCATTCGCCGGCAGGCCCATGTCGCTGGAGCCGTATGCAAGGCGCCACTTGTCTCCCTGACAACAAGGGTGAAGGCGCTGCTGGTAATATACTGTATGCATAACCAGTTAGGGGCTAACAGCATGGATTCTGTTCGCGGTCGTGGTACCCGCCATAACCCACACAATCGTTTTGCACCACGCCAGTCGGTGCTCGAAGACGATGGCTGGTATCAGGAGGTGCCCGTTACCCAAGGCACCGAGGTCAGGGCTGAAACCGCGAAGACCATCATCGCGCGCAATACTTCCCCTGACCTGCCCTTCGACCGCTCGATCAACCCCTACCGCGGTTGCGAGCATGGCTGTATCTACTGCTATGCCCGCCCGTCCCATGCCTACTGGGATCTGTCCCCAGGCCTGGACTTCGAAACCAAGCTGATCGCCAAGACCAACGCCGCCGAGGTACTGGTGCAGCAGTTGAGCAAACCTGGGTATAAGTGTGCACCGATCAACCTGGGCTCCAACACTGACCCGTACCAGCCCATCGAGCGCGAGCAACTGCTGACTCGGCGCCTGCTTGAGGTACTGCTGCGTTTTCGCCACCCGGTGACCATCGTCACCAAAGGGGCCCTGGTGCTGCGCGACCTCGACCTGCTCGCCGACATGGCCCGCCAGCGCCTGGTGCGGGTGATGATCAGCCTGACTACGCTGGACGATGACCTCAAGCGGGTGCTCGAGCCCCGGGCGGCAGCACCAGGGGCGAGGTTGCGGGCCATTCGTGTGCTGCGCGAAGCAGGCGTGCCGGTGGGCGTGTTGTGCTCGCCGATGATACCGATGATCAACGACAGCGAACTGGAGCGCCTGTTGGAAGCGGCCAAGGCGGCCGGGGCGCAGAGCGCGGCGTACATGCTGCTGCGCCTGCCGCTGGAGGTGGCGCCGCTGTTCGAGCAGTGGTTGCACGACCATTACCCACAGCGCGCTGCGCATGTGCTGAGCCTGATCCGCCAGAGCCGCGATGGCGAGCTGTACGACAGCCGCTTTGGCACACGCATGCGGGGTGAGGGGGTATTTGCCGAGTTGCTGGCGCAGCGTTTCGCCAAGGCGATGAAGCGCCTGGCGTTCGAAGGGCGCGAGTCGCAGGTGCTGGATTGCTCGGCCTTTTGCCCGCCGGGCGAGCAGATGGCACTGTTCTGATAGCCAGGGTAAACACGCCCTACAGAAAGCCTCACTAATGGCAGCCAATAATTACGCTAATACATATTGGCAGTTGATGTTTTTTTGCTATTATTCAGATCCCGCCTTTTATATCTGGAACGCCCGTTCTAGAGCCCTCGAATTAAGTTTCAGTTAAGTTTTCCCGGTTAGCGTAGGCAACCAATCCACACCGACTGTGATCTATGGGCTGTGCGTGTCATCTAAAACCCTGCATAGCCAGAATCTTTAACCGGTAAAATGGATTTACCTACACACCGTCAAGAGGATGAATCATGCCCGTCAAGGACCCATCCAAGGTCGTACCGCAGGTCCCCGCTGAAAGCGCCGATGCTGCCCTGAAGCACATCGTCGACGGTTTCCTGCGCTTTCACCATGACGTCTTCCCTGAACAGCAAGAGCTGTTCAAGAAGCTCGCCACTGCGCAAACACCGCGCGCCATGTTCATTACCTGCGCCGACTCGCGCATCGTGCCCGAACTGATCACGCAAAGTTCGCCAGGCGACCTGTTCGTGACCCGAAACGTAGGTAACGTAGTACCGCCTTATGGCCAGATGAACGGTGGCGTTTCCAGTGCTATCGAGTACGCGGTGATGGCACTTAAAGTGCACCACATCATCATCTGCGGCCACTCCGATTGTGGCGCGATGCGTGCGGTACTCAACCCGCAATCGCTGACCAAGATGCCAACCGTTGGCGCCTGGCTGCGCCACGCCGAAGTGGCCCGCACCGTGGTCGAGAACAACTGCTCGTGCGGCAGCGAACATGAAAGCATGCAAGTGCTGACCAAAGAGAACGTCATCGCCCAGCTGCACCACTTGCGCACCCACCCTTCGGTGGCTTCGGGGCTTGCAGCGGGTCAGCTGTACATCCATGGCTGGATCTACGACATCGAGACCAGCAGGATCGAAGCCTACGACGCTGCCAGCGACAGCTTCATGCCCCTGGCCGCAGGCCAACCGGTGCCATGCGCCACTCCGAGAGGCCGCTACTAAGCGACCCGTCCGCCGTTAGAACCTTGATAGCCGGCTGCACCCTGTAGGGGTGTGGCGCGGCCTTCGGCTGCCCTGAATACCCTGACTGCCCTGCCGGCGAGCCCGCTGGCGGCCCGCGCCTGCGCGCTTGTCGGGGACCCAACGTGCCCATGGCCAGGGGAATGGCCGTGTGACTAATGAAAGGAGAAACATGGTGAACATTACACAGCTGAAAGCGGCCCTGCCGCGTGAGTTGCTGGCTTCGGTGGTGGTCTTTCTGGTGGCCCTGCCCTTGTGCATGGGCATTGCCATCGCCTCGGGGATGCCGCCGGCCAAGGGCCTGATTACCGGCATTATCGGCGGGGTCGTGGTCGGCTTCCTGGCCGGTTCGCCGTTGCAAGTCAGTGGTCCGGCGGCGGGCCTTGCGGTGCTGGTCTTCGAGTTGGTACGCCAGCACGGCATGGCCATGCTCGGGCCGATCCTGCTATTGGCCGGTTTGCTGCAATTGCTGGCCGGGCGCCTGCGCCTGGGCTGCTGGTTCCGCGTCACCGCGCCGGCGGTGGTCTACGGCATGCTGGCAGGCATTGGTGTGTTGATCGTGCTGTCGCAGGTGCATGTGATGTTCGACACCGCACCGCAGCCATCGGGTATGCAGAACCTTGTGCAATTCCCGGCGACCCTCGCTGCGGCCATGCCCCACGAAAGCGCCGGCGCTGGCTGGATAGCCGGTGCGCTGGGCCTGGGCACCATCGCCATCATGTGGGGCTGGGAACGTTTGCGGCCGCAGCGCCTGCGCTTTGTGCCAGGCGCCCTGCTGGGTGTGGCGAGCATGACCATCATCAGCATGTGGTTGGCCTTGCCCGTGAACCGCGTGGAAGTACCGGCTGACTTGTCCGAAGCCATCGACTGGCTCCGCCCCGGTGACTTGATGCAACTGGCCGACCCTGCCCTGCTCGTCGCCGCCTTTGCCCTGGCATTCATTGCCAGTGCCGAAACCTTGCTGTCAGCGGCTGCGGTCGACCGCATGCACAGTGGCCAGCGTTCGGACTTCGACCGTGAGCTGTCCGCACAGGGCATTGGCAACATGCTCTGCGGGGTGCTGGGTGCACTGCCGATGACCGGGGTGATCGTACGTAGCTCGGCCAACGTGCAGGCAGGTGCGCAAACACGCGCTTCGGCCATTTTCCATGGCTTGTGGCTGCTGGCTTTCGTGGTGGCGTTGAGCAGTGTGCTGCAGCAGATACCGGTAGCCAGCCTGGCAGGTGTGCTGGTGTTCACGGGGATCAAGCTGGTCGACTTCAAGGCGTTCCGTGGGTTGGGCCGTTATGGCCGCATGCCGATGTTCACCTATGCGGCGACGGCGCTGGCGATCATCTTTACCGACCTGCTGACCGGCGTGTTGCTCGGCTTTGCCCTGACCTTGCTGAAGCTGGCATTCAGGGCGGCACGGTTGAAGATCAACCTGGTCGATCTGGCAAAGCCTGGGCACATGGAATTGCGGCTCAGTGGCGCCGCGACCTTCCTCAAGGTACCGGCATTGACCCAGGTGCTCGATGGCGTGCCGGCGGGCACCACGTTGCATGTGCCACTGGGTAACCTGAGCTATATCGACCACTCGTGCCTTGAATTGCTGGAGGACTGGGGGCGCAGCAATGCTGCCAATGGCTCGCGGTTGCTGATCGAACAGCGGCGGTTGAAGCGGCGAATCGAGGGGCGGTTACGGACTACGGCGGGTGTGGGGGCCTGAGGTAGAAGTTCTGTAGTGCTTGAACTGGCCTTTTCGCGGGTGAACCCGCGAAGAGGCCGGCACAGGAGTATCAGGTCGGCTGGCCCAGCTCGACACCCAGCTGACGCGACAGGCATGGCCAGCGCTTCCACGCCTCACCGGTTGCCGGGCTAGTCAGTGTCTCGCGGTAGGCTTCCACCGACTCAGCCGCAAAGCTTGCGTCATTGAGCATCTCATCCACCGAGTGGTGCACCACTTCATCCAGCTGGTTGGCGAATTCTTCGCCGATCAACTGGTGGGCAATCAGGTTGGCGACGGTGGTGTCGACCGGGATCAGCGGCTGCTGGAAGTGACGGATGTACAAGTCATTCACCTCCTCCACCAGGCGGTGCGCCAGGTACGCCTCATCTAGCAGGCAGTCCAGCCCCACATGCCCGTTCATGACCTCGGGTGGTTGCAGGAAGTAAGCCTCGGCAATTTTCAATACAGGCTTGATCTGCGACTCGATGCCGGCCTCAAAGGCGACTTCATGGGCCGCCTCCAGCAGTTCCGGAACCTGTTCGATGTAGGCGCTGACGAAGCGCGCCAAAGTACCCTGTGCGTCCTGCTCAGGCAGTTGGATCGAGGGGTGCAGGTGGGGCAGTTGCAGCTCGAGACGCTGTTTCAATTGGCCAGTCTGGCCTTCATGTTGATGGGCTTGGCTTACCTGCTCGCGTACAGCAGCGATGTTCATGACAACTCCAGGGACATTACGTTTCAAACGGAAGACACTAAATTAGCTCGGTATACGGCATACCTAAGACGAATTTGTTATAGATGAGTTCAACTTCTGCGTTACCTGGAATATAGCATGGCCACTATTTGGCCATACCTCCTCAAGCCTGCGGTTTTCAGGGGATATAGCTGTTTCGTGAAGTTCATTTCATTGCCTTCGTTGCGCGGCATTGGTCGCTGTCTATACTCCCGGTGAACGTGATTCGTTGATGAGGCCCGACTGCTTTTAGCAGGGGCTCGGTCGTTGAAGCCAGGCAGTCTTGACCGCCGTTCCCTCTTGCCGCAGGCCACGCCTCCGGGAAAACAAGAACGAGAAGGGGAACCCGCAATGATGCGACATCCACCTGTCTGGATGGGCCTGCTGTTGTGGTCGGTTCTGGGTCAGGCCAACGCTGCCTGGACCGTGAACATGCACCCGGGGGCGACGGAAGTCTCCAACGCCGTCTTCGATCTGCACATGACCATCTTCTGGATCTGCGTGGTCATCGGCATCGTGGTGTTCGGCGCGATGTTCTGGTCCATGGTCATCCACCGCCGCTCCACCGGCCAGCAGGCCGCGCATTTCCACGAGCATACCTGGGTGGAAATCCTCTGGACCGTGGTCCCGTTCCTGATCCTTGTGGCCATGGCCATACCGGCCACCAAGACCCTGATCGACATCTATGACGCCAGCGAGTCGGATATCGACATCCAGGTCACCGGCTACCAGTGGAAGTGGCATTACAAGTACCTGGGCCAGGACGTGGAGTTCTTCAGCAACCTGGCCACCCCCGCCGAGCAGATTCACAACCAGGCGCCCAAAGACGAGCACTACCTGCTGGAAGTCGACCAACCGCTGGTGTTGCCGGTGGGTGCCAAGGTGCGCTTCCTGGTGACGGCGGCCGATGTAATTCACTCATGGTGGGTGCCCGCCTTCGCGGTCAAGCGCGACGCCATTCCCGGCTTCGTCAACGAAGCCTGGACGCGCATCGAGAAGCCAGGCATCTACCGCGGCCAGTGTACCGAGTTGTGCGGCAAGGACCACGGTTTCATGCCCGTGGTCGTCGAGGTCAAGTCCCAGGCCGACTACGACACCTGGCTTGGCGAGCGCAAGGCAGAGGCGGCCAAGCTCAAGGAGCTGACCAGCAAGGAATGGACCCTGGACGAGCTGGTGGCGCGCGGCGACAAGGTCTACCACACCACCTGCGTGGCCTGTCACCAGGCCGAAGGCCAGGGCCTGCCACCGATGTTCCCGGCGCTGAAAGGCTCGAAGATCGCTACCGGGCCGAAGGAAGGTCACTTGAGCATCGTTTTCCACGGCAAACCCGGTACCGCCATGGCCGCCTTCGGCAAGCAACTGTCGGAGGTCGATATCGCTGCCGTGGTGACCTACGAACGCAACGCCTGGGGCAACAACAAGGGCGACATGGTCACGCCGAAGGACGTGCTGGCGCTGAAGCAGGCAGAAGCCAAGTGAACCGGGTTACTCGCGGCAATCAGTGGATTGCAGGAGACAGGACATGAGTGCAGTGATCGACGACCACGCCCACGGCCATGACCATGCGCACGGCCCGGCCAAGGGCCTGATGCGCTGGGTGCTGACCACCAACCACAAGGATATCGGCACCCTGTACCTGTGGTTCGCCTTCCTCATGTTCCTGTTGGGTGGCTCGTTCGCCATGGTGATCCGCGCCGAGCTGTTCCAGCCGGGGCTGCAGATCGTAGAACCGGCGTTTTTCAACCAGATGACCACCATGCACGGGCTGATCATGGTCTTCGGCGCCGTAATGCCGGCCTTCGTCGGCTTGGCCAACTGGATGATCCCGCTGATGATCGGCGCGCCGGACATGGCCCTGCCGCGCATGAACAACTTCAGCTTCTGGTTGTTGCCGGCGGCATTCCTGCTGCTGGTTTCAACCTTGTTCAGCCCCGGTGGCGGGCCGAATTTCGGCTGGACCTTCTACGCCCCGCTGTCGACGACCTATGCCCCGGCCAGCGTCACCTTCTTCATCTTCGCCATCCACCTGATGGGTGTCAGCTCGATCATGGGGGCGATCAACGTGATCGCGACCATCCTGAACCTGCGTGCCCCCGGCATGACCTTGATGAAAATGCCACTGTTCGTCTGGACCTGGTTGATCACTGCGTTCCTGCTGATTGCAGTGATGCCGGTGCTGGCAGGGGTGGTGACCATGATGTTGATGGACATCCACTTCGGCACCAGTTTCTTCAGTGCGGCTGGCGGTGGTGACCCGGTGCTGTTCCAGCATGTGTTCTGGTTCTTCGGCCACCCCGAGGTGTACATCATGATCCTGCCCGCCTTTGGCGCGGTCAGCTCGATCATCCCGGCATTCTCGCGCAAGCCCCTGTTTGGCTACACCTCGATGGTGTACGCCACCGGGGCCATCGCCTTCCTGTCGTTCATCGTGTGGGCGCACCACATGTTCGTGGTCGGTATTCCGGTGGTCGGCGAGCTGTTCTTCATGTACGCCACCATGCTGATTGCGGTGCCCACCGGCGTGAAAGTGTTCAACTGGGTCAGCACCATGTGGGAAGGCTCGTTGACCTTCGAAACCCCGATGCTGTTCGCCATCGCCTTCGTCATCCTGTTTACCATCGGCGGCTTCAGTGGGCTGATGCTGGCGATTGCACCGGCCGACTTCCAGTACCACGACACCTACTTCGTGGTGGCGCACTTCCACTATGTGCTGGTGCCGGGGGCGATCTTTGGCATCTTCGCCTCGGCCTACTACTGGCTGCCGAAGTGGACCGGCCACATGTATGACGAAACCCTCGGCAGGCTGCATTTCTGGCTGTCGTTCATCGGCATGAACCTGGCCTTCTTCCCCATGCATTTCGTGGGGCTGGCCGGTATGCCGCGGCGCATACCCGACTACAACCTGCAGTTCGCCGATTTCAACATGGTGTCTTCGATCGGCGCTTTCATGTTCGGTGCCACGCAGGTCTTCTTCCTGTTCATCGTCATCAAGTGCATCCGTGGCGGCACCCCTGCGCCGGCCAAACCCTGGGACGGCGCCGAAGGCCTGGAGTGGTCCATCCCCTCGCCTGCGCCCTACCACACCTTCCAGACACCGCCGGAAGTGAAGTAGGAGCGCCGCCATGACAGGCCTTTCGCTGAAGCGCCTGGTAACGCGCCTGCTGATGCTGACGGTGGTGATGTTCGCCTTCGGCTTTGCCCTGGTGCCGATCTACGACGTGATGTGCAAGGCCTTCGGCATCAATGGGAAGACCGGCGGGCAGTACGAGGGCAGCCAGGTCAGTGACCCCTCGCGGTCGGTGCGGGTGCAGTTCATGTCGACCAACGCCAGCGACATGGTCTGGGACTTCTACTCCAGCGCCGATCAGCTGGAGGTCCACCCCGGTGCGGTCAACCAGATGATCTTCATTGCCCATAACCCGACCGACCGGCCGATGAGTGCCCAGGCGATACCCAGCATCACCCCCGCCGAAGCCGCGGCGTACTTCCACAAGACCGAGTGCTTCTGCTTTACGCAGCAGGTGCTGCAACCCGGCCAACGCATCGAAATGCCGGTGCGCTTCATCGTCGACCGCGACCTGCCGGCCAGCGTGAAGCACCTGACGCTGGCCTACACCTTGTTCGACATCACCGCTCGCCACCCGCCGGTCGCTCAAGTTGCGGCCCAGGCCGTCCAGGGCGCCCGTTAAGGGAAGGAGAACAGCAATGGCAAGTCATGAGCATTACTATGTTCCGGCGCAGAGCAAGTGGCCGATCATCGCTACCCTCGGCATGTTCATCAGCGTGTTCGGCCTGGGTACCTGGTTCAACGACATGAAGGCCGGGCACCCGGAGTCGCACGGGCCGTTGATTTTCTTCGTGGGTGCTCTGTTTCTGGCCTACATGTTGTTCGGCTGGTTCGGGGCGGTGGTCAAGGAAAGCCGTGCAGGGCTCTACAGCGCGCAGCTGGACCGCTCTTTCCGCTGGGGCATGAGCTGGTTCATCTTCTCGGAAGTGATGTTTTTCCTGGCCTTCTTCGGCGCGCTGTTCTACGTGCGCGTGCTGGCGGGGCCGTGGCTGGGTGGCGAAGGGGCCAAGGGTGTTGCCCATATGCTCTGGCCCGGCTTCGAGTTCACCTGGCCGCTGTTGCACACGCCGGATCCGAAGCTGTTCCCGCCGCCCAAGGAAGTGATCGACCCGTGGCACCTGCCGCTGATCAATACCCTGTTGCTGGTCAGCTCCAGCGTGACCATCACCCTGGCCCACCATGCGTTGCGCCGCGACCACCGCGGGGCGCTGAAAGGCTGGATGGCGCTGACCATCGTGTTGGGCATCAGCTTCATCGCGCTGCAGGCCTTCGAGTACCACGAGGCCTATACCAAGCTGGGGCTGACGCTGGGCTCGGGCATCTATGGCGCTACGTTCTTCATGCTCACGGGTTTCCACGGCGCGCACGTGACCTTGGGCACGATCATCCTCATTGTGATGTTCGTGCGTATTCTGCGTGGCCACTTCAACCCGCAGAAACACTTCGGCTTCGAAGCGGCCAGCTGGTACTGGCACTTCGTGGATGTGGTGTGGGTGGGGCTTTTCATCTTTGTGTATGTGCTGTGACTAGCGAACCCTGTGGGAGCGGGCGCGCCCGCGAATGCGCCGGTGCATTCAACATCGCATTCGCGGGCATGCCCGCTCCCACAGGGCGAGGTGAAAACGTCAGAAAGGGGCGTGAGATACGAGCTGACCACTGATGAAGCCCCAGGCGACCAGCCCTATGGTCAGCGCCGCCAGGGTCACCCGCACCGTCAGCGCTTTCAGCAGGCGGGTCGAGTTTTCATCATCTTTGACCAGAAACACCAGGCCACTGAACAGACTGGCGATCGTGGCCAACAGCATCAGGACAATCGCGGCCTTGAGCATGGCGCTACTCCCGGGGGGTGCGGTGATGTGGATAAGTATAGCGAGGCGCCCGTGAGGCCGTTTCGCCCAGGTTGGGTACCCACCTTGGTGGTACTTGCACTGCTACCGGGGCTGATCGCGCTTGGCTGCTGGCAACTCGGCCGGGCCGAGGAAAAGCGCGCATTGCTGGCCAGCTACGCCGAGCGACGTATCGAAGCGCCGCTGGCGACCAGCCAGTTGAATGGCAACGAAGACAACGCCATGCGCCGCGTGCACCTGTACGGCCGCTTCGACGCCGAGCACAGCGTGCTGCTGGACAACCGCATGCGCGACGGTCAGGCCGGTGTCGAATTGCTGCAACCCTTCCACGACCAGGCCAGCGGCCTGTGGCTGCTGGTCAATCGCGGCTGGCTTCCCTGGCCGGACCGCCGCGTACCGGTGCACTTCGATACCCCCGCCCAGGCCTTGGCCCTCGACGCCTCGGTGTATGTGGTACCCGGCAACACGTTCCAGCTGCACCCGGACCCAGTCGGCGGCCAGTGGCCGCACCTGTTGACCGCCATCGACGCGGCACAACTGTGGGCGCAGCTCGGGCGTGAGGGGTTCGCCCACGAACTGCGCCTGGAACCTGGCCCGGCAAGCTACCGCCTGGGCTGGCCCATCGTGGCCATGGGGCCGGAAAAACACATGGGTTACGCCGTGCAGTGGTTTGCCCTGGCGATCGCCCTGGTGCTGCTCTACCTCTATTTCGGCTGGCGCCAAAACAAGGAGAAAAGCCATGGCCACCGCCACTCCACTGGACGTGCCTGAACGTAGCAAACCCAAAGCCCGCGGGCGTTTGCAGCTGTTGCTGATTCTTCTGGTGGTGCTGGGCCCGATGGTCCTGGCCACCAGCATGTACAAACTCAACTTCTGGGTACCGGAGGGCCGCAGTTACCACGGCGCCATGATCGGCAACGGTGAGAGCCGTGCCGACCTGGGTGTGGCTGGCGAGGACGGGCGCTGGCAGTTGCTGGTCAGCGCGCCGCAGGCCTGTGCCGAGGAATGCCAGCGGCTGGTGTACCTGGCCCGGCAGATCCAGGTCGGCCTGGGCCGTGATGCCAGCCGGGCCAGCCATGCGCTGGCCGCCGCCCAGCCGCTGAGCGCCGACTACCAGGCCCTGCTCGGGCGCGAATACCCGCAATTGCAACGCTACCCGCTGGATGCGCCGCGCTACCTCAAGCAGGTCGGCGAGGTTGCCCCGCAGCTGTGGATCGTCGATCCGCACGGCAACCTGGTGCTGCGCTACGGCGCCAAGGTCAACGGCAAGCATGTGCTGGATGACCTGCGCCATCTGCTCAAGCTGTCCAATATCGGCTAGGAGCTTGCCATGGCCAGACCCGGATTCCGCCTTGCTGTGTGCGCCACCCTGCTGGCACTGCTGGTCGTCCTGCTCGGTGCCTATACCCGCCTGACCCACGCCGGCCTCGGTTGCCCCGACTGGCCCGGTTGCTACGGTTTCATCAGCGTACCCAAAAGCGAAGCGCAGCTGGCCCATGCCGAACTGCACTTTCCCGAACACCCGGTAGAGGCGGCCAAGGGTTGGGCCGAAATGGTTCATCGTTACTTCGCGGGCAGCCTTGCAGTGGTCATCGCCTTGCTCGCCTTGCAGGCAGTGCGCCGGCACCACAGCGACGGGCAACCCTATCGCCTGCCTGTGCTGTTGCTGGGTGTGGTGCTGGCCCAGGCGGCGTTCGGCATGTGGACGGTCACCCTGAAGCTTTGGCCGCAGGTCGTCACGGCCCACTTGCTGGGCGGCTTTACCACGTTGAGCCTGCTGTTCCTGTTAACCCTGCGGCTTTCGCGGGCCTTTGCGCCGTTGCCCAAATTGCCGCTCAGCCTGCGGCGGGTCGCTGCGCTGGCCTTGCTGGTGGTGATCGGGCAGATCGCCCTGGGTGGCTGGGTCAGTGCCAACTACGCAGCGGTTGCCTGCATCGACCTGCCCACCTGCCATGGTCAGTGGTGGCCGGCGGCGGACTTCAGCAATGGTTTCCACCTGACCCAGCACGTTGGCCCCAACTACCTGGGGGGGCAGCTGGACAGTGATGCGCGTACGGCCATCCATGTCAGCCACCGGCTGGGCGCGCTGGTGGTCACCTGCGTGCTGCTGATGCTCAGCTGGAAACTGCAGCGCTGTGGCCTTGGCGGCCTGGCGCGCCTGGTGTTGCTGGCGCTGGCCGTGCAGGTGGGCCTGGGCATCAGCAATGTGCTGCTGCACCTGCCGCTGGCCATAGCGGTTGCGCACAACGCCGGTGGGGCTTTGCTGTTGCTGTGCATGGTGCTGGTGAACTACCGCATTCGGGTGGTCGACAAGGTACGCGTGGGTGTCGGCCAAGGCTGGCGCTTGCGGCCAGTGACCGGCGTTGGCATTTCCCATCACATGAGGAACGAGTCGTGGCGACGCTTCTGAGCACCCGACGGGCCAGTTGGCGCGATTACCTGGAGTTGACCAAGCCCAAGGTGGTCGTGCTGATGTTGATCACCTCGTTGGCGGGCATGTTCCTTGCCACCCGTGCGGGGGTGGGCTGGAGTGTGTTGGTGTTCGGCAACCTGGGTATCGGCCTGTGCGCGGGTGGCGCGGCAGTGGTCAACCATGTGGTCGACCGGCGCATCGATGCGCTGATGGCGCGTACCCGCAAGCGGCCGCTGGCCCAAGGCCGTGTCGAGCCCTTGCCGGCGTTGCTGTTTGCCCTGGCGCTGGCGCTGCTGGGCATGGCCCTGTTGCTGATTTTCACCAATGCCCTCACTGCCTGGCTGACCCTGGCCTCGCTGCTTGGCTATGCGGTGCTCTACACCGGTTTTCTAAAGCGTGCCACGCCGCAGAATATCGTGATTGGCGGCCTGGCCGGCGCTGCCCCACCCCTTCTGGGCTGGGTCGCGGTCAGCGGCCAGGTCAGTGCCGAGCCGTTGCTGCTGGTGCTGATCATCTTCGCCTGGACCCCACCACACTTCTGGGCCCTGGCCATCCACCGCAGGGAGGAATACGCCAAGGCCGACATTCCGATGCTGCCGGTGACCCACGGTGAGCGCTACACCAAGCTGCACATCCTGCTGTACACCCTGATATTGCTGGCGGTGAGCCTGTTGCCCTATGCCATCCACATGAGCGGCCCGCTGTACCTGGCCTGTGCCCTGGCCCTGGGCCTGCGCTTCCTGCGATGGGCCTGGGTGTTGTACCGTGGCAGCCGGCCGCACGCAGCGATCGGCACCTTCAAGTACTCTATCGTGTACCTGTTCGCGCTGTTCATCGCGTTGCTTCTCGACCACTACCTGTTGCTGAACCTATGACCCGAACCCAGAAAACCGTCTTTGTCCTCGTTGCCCTGGTCGCGCTGATCATGGGCCTTACCGTCAACAAAGTGCTCAAGGGTCGCGACCAGCCAAACCCTGCCGAGCTGATCGATGCCGGTATCATCCTGTTGCCGCAAAGCCGCGCCGTGGCAGATGTAACCATGACCAACCAGGATGGCCAGCCGGTGCAGCTGGATGAACTCAAAGGCAAGTGGTCGCTGCTGTTCTTTGGCTACACCTACTGCCCGGACATCTGCCCGACCACCCTGGCCCAATTGCGCCAGGTGAAGAGCGAGCTGCCCAAGGATGCTGTCGACCGGTTGCAGGTGGTGTTGGTGAGCGTCGACCCGAACCGCGACACGCCGAACCAGCTGAAGCAGTACCTGGCTTATTTCGACAAGGACTTCATTGGGGTGGCGGGGTCGATCGAAGATACCCAGAAGCTGGCCAATGCCCTGAGCATTCCATTCATTCCGGCAGATACCAGCAAGCCGGGCTACACCGTGGACCACAGCGGCAACCTGGCGGTGGTCGGGCCGGACGGGCGTCAGCGTGGGTTCATTCGCGCGCCGTTCAACAACCAGAAGCTGGTGGCGCAGTTGCCTGGGTTGGTCAAACGGGATTGATGGGGTATTGAAAGCTTCGCGGGCACGCCCGCTCCCACAGGGATATCACAAGGCCTGAGGCTAGCGATGTCCCTGTGGGAGCGGGCATGCCCGCGAAGAAGCCAGCGCGATTGCGAGGCTTAAAACGCCGGAACCACAGCGCCTTTGTACTTCTCGGTAATGAACTGCTTCACCTCAGGCGAGTGCAGCGCCGTTGCCAGCTTTTTCATCGCGTCCGAGTCCTTGTTGTCCGGGCGGGCAACCAGGATGTTCACGTAGGGCGAATCGCTGCCTTCGATGGCCAGGGCATCTTTCTCGGGGTTCAGCTTGGCTTCCAGCGCGTAGTTGGTGTTGATCAGGGCCGCGTCTACCTGGGTCAGCACGCGCGGGATGGTGGCGGCTTCCAGTTCACGGAACTTGATGTTCTTCGGGTTCTCGGCCACGTCCTTCACAGTCGACAGGATGTTCTTGTTGTCCTTGAGCTTGATCACGCCGGCCTTGTCCAGCAGCAACAGGGCGCGGCCGCCGTTGGTGGCATCATTCGGGATGACCACGGTAGCCCCGGAAGGCAGTTCGTCCAGTTTCTTGATCTTGGTCGAGTACACGCCCAGTGGCTCGATGTGCACGCCTACCACGCTTACCAGGTCGGTGCCCTTGGCCTTGTTGAATTCATCCAGGTACGGCTGGTGCTGGAAGAAGTTGGCGTCCAGGCGCTTTTCCGCCACCTGCACGTTCGGCTGAATGTAGTCGGTGAACTCCTTGACCTTCAGTTCCACGCCCTCTTTGGCCAGCGCCGGTTTGACGAAGTTGAGGATTTCGGCGTGTGGCACCGGGGTAGCGGCGACGGTCAGGGTTTCGGCAGCATTGGCCGAGAAGGCCGCGACAGCGGCGACAACAGCAAGCAGCTTCTTCATTGATCACTCCTTGTGAGGGCCGCGACGGCCCCCGAACGGGTCGGCCAGGCCGACCCCATTGGGGTTACTTACGGGAAAAATGTACGACCAGTTTGTCGCCCACGCTTTGCAGCACTTGCACCAATACCAGCAGCAGCACCACGGTGACCACCATCACGTCGGTCTGGAAACGCTGGTAACCGAAGCGGATCGCCAGGTCGCCGAGGCCACCGGCACCGACTACACCGGCCATGGCGGTGTACGAAACCAGGGTGATGGCGGTGACGGTGATGGCCGCGAAGATACCCGGACGGGCCTCAGGCAGCAGCGCGCTGGTGATGATCTGGCGGGTGGTGGCGCCCATCGACTGGGTCGCCTCGATGATGCCGCGGTCCACTTCCCGCAGGGCAGTTTCCACCAGCCGTGCGAAGAACGGCGTAGCACCCACCACCAACGGCGGAATGGCGCCGGCGACACCCAGCGAGGTGCCGGTGATCAGCACCGTGATCGGGATCATCACGATCAGCAGGATGATGAACGGCAGCGAGCGCAGAATGTTCACCACCAGCGACAGCAGCGCATACACGCCCTTCTGTTCGAACATCTGCTTCGGGCCGCAGAGGAACAGCAGCACGCCCAAGGGCAAGCCGAGCAGCACGGTGAAGAACAGCGAGCCGAACAGCATGATCATGGTATCGACGGTGGCCAGCCAGATTTCGGCCCAGTCGACGTTGGCAAAGAAATTCAGGGCGTCCATCAACGCAGTACCTCCATATGTACGTCAGCTGCCTTGAAATGGGCGAACGCCGCTTCCATGTCACCGCCGATCAGGGCGAGGGTGAGCTGGCCATAGGGGATATCCTTGATGCGGTCGATACGCCCCGCAAGGATGCTGTAGTCCACACCGGTTTCACGGGCCACGATGCCCAGCAGCGGTGCGTAGGTGGCATCGCCCTGGAAGGTCAGGCGCACGATGCGGCCCGGGACGTGGGCGAAATCGTCGCGTTGCTCGCCTTCGTCGACCTGCTCGTCTTCCTGGACGAAGCGCTTGGTGGTGGCGTGCTGCGGGTGCAGGAATACCTCGGCCACCGAGCCCTGCTCGACGATCTGCCCTGCATCCATCACCGCCACGCGGTCGCAGACCCGGCGGATCACGTCCATTTCGTGGGTGATCAGCACGATGGTCAGCTTCAGCTCACGGTTGATTTCGGCGAGCAATTGCAGGACCGAAGCCGTGGTTTGCGGGTCGAGGGCGCTGGTGGCCTCGTCGCACAGCAGGATCTTGGGGTTGGTAGACAGGGCGCGGGCGATACCGACGCGCTGCTTCTGGCCACCCGACAACTGCGCCGGGTACTTTTTGGCGTGGTCCGAGAGCCCGACGCGGGCCAGCAGTTCGGTGACGCGCTTGTCGATTTCGCTGCGCGACAGCTCGCCGGCCAGGGTCAGTGGCAGTGCCACGTTGTCGGCGACGGTTTTGGAAGCCAGCAGGTTGAAGTGCTGGAAAATCATCCCGACCTGCTGGCGGAAGCCGCGCAGCTGGCTGGCGTTGAACGCGGTAACGTCTTCGCCATCGACGATGATCTTGCCGCCGGAAGGCTCTTCAAGGCGGTTGATCAAACGCAGCATGGTGCTCTTGCCGGCGCCGGAGTGGCCGATAAGGCCGAACACCTGGCCATCTTCGATGGTCAGGCTGGTCGGATTCAATGCGGGGATTTCCCTACCGGCAACGCGGTAGGTCTTGTGTACCTGTTGGAACTCGATCACGTAGCGAACCTTGTGGGGCGCATGGAATTTGGGTCAGCGGTTAGCTGGGGTGGCGCATTTTAGCCTTTTCCCCTGGCTGTTCTTAGCATTTATTTCGTCAGGCACCAATCCTTCGGGTATATGGCGACAATCGGTAAACCTGATTGAACGCTCGCCGCTCCCCTCCAGTCACTACCAGAACAAGCCCGAACGGGCATGCCTGAAGACTGACGAGGAGAGCCGACCCATGCCCAGCAAGAAAACGGACGCGCCCAAGCACAGTGAGGCCGCCGGCACCCAGACCCCCGACCGGGCCAACACCAATGCCAAGCTGCAGAGCCTGGAGCCGTTCCGTAGCGATGCTACCGGCCAGGCGTTGCGCACCAACCAAGGGGTGAAGATCGCCGATAACCAGAACAGCCTGAAGGCGGGTGCGCGCGGGCCTTCGCTGCTTGAAGACTTCATCATGCGCGAGAAGATCACCCATTTCGACCATGAGCGTATCCCGGAGCGTATCGTGCACGCCCGCGGTACCGGGGCGCACGGGTATTTTCAGAGCTATGGCTGCCATGCCGAACTGACCAAGGCGGGTTTCCTGCAAGACCCGGAAAAGATCACCCCGGTGTTCGTGCGCTTTTCCACTGTACAGGGGCCACGCGGCTCGGGTGACACGGTGCGTGATGTGCGCGGCTTTGCCGTGAAGTTCTACACCGATGAAGGCAATTTCGACCTGGTTGGCAACAACATGCCGGTTTTCTTCATCCAGGACGCGATCAAGTTCCCGGATTTCGTGCATGCCGTGAAGCCTGAGCCGCACAACGAAATGCCGACCGGTGGCTCGGCCCATGACACGTTCTGGGATTTCGTTTCGCTGGTGCCCGAATCGGCGCACATGGTGATCTGGGCGATGTCCGACCGCGCCATTCCCCGTAGCCTGCGCATGATGGAAGGCTTTGGTGTACACACCTTCCGCCTGATCAACGCCGAAGGCGTGGCCAGCTTCGTCAAGTTCCACTGGAAGCCGCGCCAGGGCGTGCATTCGGTGCTGTGGGACGAAGCGCAGAAACTGGCCGGCAAAGACACCGACTACCACCGCCGCGACCTGTGGGAAGCCATCGAGACCGGTGACTACCCAGAGTGGGAATTGGGCGTGCAGATCGTGCCCGAGGCAGACGAGCACAAGTTCGACTTCGACCTGCTCGACCCTACCAAGCTCATCCCTGAAGAGTTGGTGCCCGTGACGCTGCTGGGCAAGATGGTGCTCAACCGCAACCCGGACAACTTCTTCGCCGAAACCGAGCAGGTGGCGTTCTGCCCGGGGCATATCGTGCCCGGTATCGACTTCACCAACGATCCGCTGCTGCAGGGCCGGCTGTTCTCGTACACCGATACGCAGATCAGCCGCCTGGGTGGGCCGAATTTCCATGAAATCCCGATCAACCGGCCGATGGCGCCCAATCACAGTGGCCAGCGCGATGCCATGCACCGCATGACCATCGACAAGGGCCGTGCTTCGTATGAGCCCAACTCCATCGATGGCGGCTGGCCGAAGGAAACCCCACCTGCTGCGCAGGATGGCGGCTTCGAGAGCTACCAGGAGCGCATCGATGCGCACAAGATCCGCCAGCGCAGCGATTCGTTTGGCGACCACTTCTCCCAGGCGCGGCTGTTCTTCCAGAGCATGAGCCCTACCGAGCAACAGCACATCATCAAGGCCTACAGCTTCGAGCTGGGCAAGGTGGAGCGTGAAAGCATTCGCCAGCGGGAAGTGAATGAAATTCTTGCCAATATCGACCTGAAACTGGCGGCGGCTGTCGCGGCTAATCTGGGGCTGCCCGCACCCAAGCAGGGTACGGTCCAGGTGAAAGGCGGCAAGCTGGCGCAGTCCAAGGCGTTGAGCCAAATGAACCACCCTGGTTCGGTAGGCATCAAAGGCCGCAAGATTGCAGTTCTGGTGGCCGACGGCGTGGACGCGGCCAGTGTCGACAAACTGGTGAAAGCGCTGGAGGCCCACAGTGCACGGCCCATGCTGCTGGGGCCGACGTCGGCGCCGGTGAAGGCGGCCGACGGCAAACAGCTACCGGTGGATGCCTCGATGGAAGGAATGCCGTCGGTCATGTTCGACGGGGTTGTGGTACCGGCGGGCAAGGCCTCAACCGATGCGCTGGCGGCCAGCGGCCTGGCCAAGCACTTCCTGCTGGAAGGCTATAAGCACCTCAAGGCGATGGTGCTGACCAAAGACCTGGTCAGCGGCCTGGGGCTCAAGGAGGACAAGGGCCTGCTGGTGGGGGATGACCAGAAAGTGATGGATGCCTTCGTCAAGGCGGTAGAGGGGCATCGGGTTTGGGAGCGGGAGGCTGCTGCTGAGGCTGTGCCGGCCTGATACCAGCCCATTAAGTAATTTGGGGCCGCTTTG